>JAYUGD010000193.1:0-2280 GCA_043767785.1 Zavarzinella sp.
GTCACGGCTTGCACGGGTTTCCAAAGGATCGTCTCCTCCGCGTCAAACGAAAAACGGCCGGGCCATCTCCCGATGGCCCGGCCCCGTGTCGTTCACTTCTTCACTGACCACTGACCACTGGCCCCTGTTCCGGGTCAGTCTTCGTACACGCGGGTCGATTCCTGCTTCGTGACCGGCTCGGTCAGGCCGCCGGAGGTCAGCGTCGCCTTGAAGCGGGCGTCGCCCTTGGCGACGGCGGTGACGATCACCTTAAAGGAGGCGTCGGCCCGCGGGGCCAGCTTCGGCACCGTTTGGAAGACGACCTCGTTGCCGATCACCTCGTACTTCACCGGCCCCTGCGCGCTCTTGAACTTCATTTGCGGCGGGATGGTGCAGACGAGCTTCACGTCGTTCTCGAACTTCGAGCCGGTGTTGGTGATGCGGATCTCGTAGGCCGTGTCCGCCTTCACTTCGACCGGGTCGTCCGTGTCCACGACTTCCATCAGCATGGCCGACAGGCCCTCGATCTTCGTGGCCAAGTCCTTTTCCGTCCGGATGCCGCGGGCGGCGGTGGCCGACGCCTTGTGGCTGAAGTCGCCGGCGCCGACGGCCATCAAGTCGGCCTTCAGCTCCTTGCTCTGGCCGGCCGGGATTTCGCCGACGAACCACTTCACGGTCCGGGTGGCGGCGTCGTGCTGGCCGCCGGCGTCCGCGGAGACGAACTTGAAGCCGGCCGGGATCACTTCCGTCACCACGACGTTGGCCGCCGGGGCGTCGCCGGGGTTCGTCACCTTGAAGGCGTAAGTCGCCTTGCGGTCCAGGTAGCGTAGCTTCGGCCCGGTCACTTCCAGGTCGAGGCGCGGCTGGATGATGCTCATGGTGGCGGAGTCGATGGCCTTAAGGCCGCCGTCGCCTTCCACGTAGGCTTCGCACTTTTGCGCGCCGGCCGTCTTGGCCACGCACGGGATCGTCACCGTGCGGGTTTCGCCGGCCCCGAGGACGCCGATGTCGAAGGCGGCCTTGTTCCCGCGGGCGCTCTCCAGCCCCTCGCCGAGGGAGACGGCCACCTTCACGGAATCGGCTTGGTAGTCGCCGGGGTTGCTGACGGTCAGGATCACGTTGGCCGGGTCGCCGACCATCACCTTGTCCGGGGCCTGCGCCTTGATGAGCAGCTTCGGCTCGCGGACCTGAATCTTCATCGCCGCCGAGCCGGTGAACGTCACCCAGGCTTGGCAGTTAATTTCCCCGCGGCCGGGGGAGGCGAACTTGATCTTCAGCGGCTTTTCCTGGCGGGACAGCAGCGTGCCCAAGTCCCTCAGCAGCACGCTTTCGGCGCCCTCGGCCTTCGGGTCCGTGGCGCCCACCTTCACGGTGTTCGGGACGCGCACCTGCACGACGACCTTCTGCACCGGGATGGCGCAGGTGTTCCGCACCATCAGGGTGTACTCGGCCGGCGTGCCGACCTTGAGGGCCGACGGCCCCATCCATTCGAGGCACACGGACGGCTCTTGCTTGGCCATCGACGGTTGGCTCGCCGTCACCTTTTCGTCTTCCTTGACGGCCGCCGTCGGGACGACGGTCTTCACGTCTTCGGCCGGCGTCTTCACGGCCGGCAGCAGTTTCACGGGCGGCACGGCCACGGCCGGCGTTTTGGCGGTCTTCACGTCCGGCAACTGAATGTCGGTGAGATCCTTGACAGGTTCCAGCACCTTGACCGGCGACTCGACGGGCGCCTTGGGCGCCTTCACGTCCGGCAGCGATTCGGCCACTTTGACCGGCAGCAGCGGGTCGGCGAACGGGTCGTCCGGCCGCGGCTTCGGCGCCGGCGGAACCTTGACGGCCGGCAGGCTGACGGGCGGCTTGACGTCCGGCAGGTCCGGCACGTCGGCGAAGCGGTCGCCGTTCGGCGCGACGACGGGCGCGGGCTGGGCCGTGCCCAGCGTGGCCCAGCCGGCAAGGCCGCCGCCGGCCGCGATCAGCCCCGCGATCAAATACAGTTTGCGCATCCTGCGTTACCCCCCTGGAAATCGGGAACCGCCGCGCGCCGATCCCCCGATCAGCCCCGCCGGTGGGGCGCCCGATGCGGGGCGCTCCCTTCCCTCGGAAAAAGCATGTGCCGGGGCGCGTCTACCCGACGCGCGGGGGAGCCGTCAAGAGACGTTGGGGGCGTTTTCGGGGTTTTGGCCGGCAATGTTCGCGCGGGCAACGCCCGAATCCGCCCGGCCCGCCCCGTCGGCGTCGATTGTGGGTCGCGAGAAAAGGATTTTGAACCGCCAAGGCGCCAAGACGCCAAGAAGACCA
>JAYUGD010000194.1:0-6489 GCA_043767785.1 Zavarzinella sp.
GTTTTACTGGTCCGGCCGGAGCCGTGACGAAGTCCCCACCCCACGCCGCTCTTGTTTCCTCGCTTGACCCGACTCTGACCAACGAAACTAGGGAACTAAGGCGAGTCGGAACCCGATGAAGTTGAACCGACCCGCCGGGCCGCGCCCGTAACGGAGCGCCGACCGGCAATCCTTGGCGTTGTCGAACCAGCTCCCGCCCCGAATCACCCGGCCCGAGCCCTTGATAGTGTACAAATTTTCACACCACTCCCAGACGTTCCCACTCATGTCACATAGTCCCCACGGATGCGGGGCCTTGTCCTTGTACGTCCCCACCGGCGTCGTCTGATTTTTGTACTCGCCTTTGGTCGTCGTGCCGTACGGAAAGTTCCCGTCATGGTTCGCCTTGTCCCCGTTCAACACGTCGCCCCAATAGAACGCCCGCCAGTTCCCCATTCCACCTCGGCACGCATACTCCCACTCGTCCTCGTGCGGTAACTTCACTTTCAAACCAGTCATCCCGCACTTCTCGATGAATTTCTGGCAGTCCTCCCAACTGACACATTCCACCGGAAGATTCGCGCCCTTGAAGTTGCTCGGGTTGTCCCCCATCACCCCCTCCCACTCCGATTGCTGCACCTCGTACTTCCCTAACCAAAAACCTTTCGTCGAAAATTCGTGTTTCTCCTCGTCATAGCCGCGGTCTTTCTCGCCGGCCGGCGACCCCAGCGGCGCCTTCCCCGCCGGCACCCAGCAGAACGTCATCCGCACCCCTTTGGCGATCTCAAAGTCTCGCTCCTCCCCAGGCTTGCTTCCGACGAATTCCGGCGCGAACGACCTCGAATTTTCGACATTTGCCGGCTTCGGTTTGGAGTCTTCATCCTTAACTTCAACCGGCTTTGGCTTTGACTTCGGCTCTTCAACCTCGACTCGCTTCGGCTTCGCCTTCACCGCCTTCGTAATCCCCCACGACCCATCGTACCGTCGCCGGACCTCGGGGAACTGATCCTTCACCCCGCCAGACATGTCGTACACGTCTTTCTTGGTCCGCGACCGGACGCTGGCGAACACGGAATCTAACGTCAACTCATCTTCGCCAACATAGTCGCCGCGCCACGCGGCCGTCAGGTGGTTAAAGAAATAGCTCCCCTTGTCCTTGTCGAAGTACGTCTTCTGGCCGGCCTCGCAGGAGTAGAGGGCGGCAATCCCTTCGGGAGGTGTTTCGGGTACTCCCAGATCAATCGTTTCGGCGGCTTGGCTGTCGGTGGGAAACTCTTTCGGGTCGTTGCGGCACATGCCGGCGATCAGCAGTTTGCTCTTGGCCTGGCACTTCTCTAGGAGGGGGTACAAGCCGTCGGGGCCGTCCATCGGCAACAGGTTGGCTTTACGGCCGATGTCGGCGTTTAGCGGGCAGAAGTGACTGGTCTTGTCGCCTTTGAAGTGGACGCCGTGGCCGTTCAGGGCGACGATCACGGAATCGTCCGGTTCCACGAACTTCAGCAGCAGGGCCAACTCGGCCATGATTTCGGCCTTCTTCGGCACGAAGCGGAAGCCGGGATTCTGAGCGGTCGGCAACTCGTCGTGCAACATGCGGATGTTCTTGGCCTCGTAGCCCGTGGCCAGCAGGGCTTCGCGAAAGCCCTCCACGTCTTTGACGGTGAGCGGCAACGGCCGAAGCCCGGTTTGCTCGTCGTAATGGCTCACTGCCACGATGAATGCGTATTTCGTCTTCCCACCGGAAAATCGCGGCGGCGGCGGCTCGGGAGGCCTCGGCGGCTCGCCGCTCGGCTTCGGCGTGGCTTCCCGTTTCGCGGGAGAGGCGTCAGCGACCGGCGTGTTCTGTACGCCCTGTGGCGGCTTGCCTCCAACCCACAGGACAATTGCCACTGTCAGCGCGAGGCCGGCCAACGCGCCACCACCGTACATCCACGGCCGGACCGCCGCTCGTTTGGCGACAGGGGCCGGAATACTTGGTGGCGCGGGAATCGGCGGCGCGGCCGGCGCGCGGAAAACTTCCCCACATTTCTTGCAGGTGATTCTCTGGCCGGACAGGTCCGTCCGCGACGTAAGCGTCACGCCGCACATCGGGCAGGTGCATTGAAAGGAAGACATGCGAGTTCCCCATTCCCTTCCGTAAGGTTATCCCACCAACGGTGTGCCGGCTACCCGTCAATCGTCTAGCACCGGCTTGGTCGGGTCGAGGTTCAGGGCGCACAGCGACGCCATGAAGAAGCACCCGGCGCACAGGACGAACATTGTGTTATAGCCGAACCGCTCTTGGAACGCCCCGAGCAGGATCGGGGAGGCGGCCGCCCCGAGGTTGCCGATCATGTTCCCGAACCCGAGAGTCGCCCCGACGTGCCGGCCGCCGACGTCTTGGGCGAAGGCCCAGATGCTCGGGATGCCGACGTCCACGGAAACGGCCATCAGGGCGAGGGCGGCCGCCACTAGCCAGGCGTCGCGGACTGGGATCAACGCCCGCGTCTCGGCCACCCGCGGCTCGGTGATGAGGATGCACGACAGGTACGCCAGCCCGGCCGTGGACAGCATGACCGCGATCGGCAGCCGGCGGCCCCACAAGAGGCCGTACCGCCGCACGCACCAGTCGCCTAGGAAGCCGCCGGCGAACATGCCCACGCACATCGCCCACGCCGGCATCGACGAAATCCAGCCGCGCTCGGCCGGGTCGGCGCAGCCGTAGTACGTCTCCAACATTTCCGGCAGGTTGGTGATGAGGAACGCCCAGCCCATGTTGGACCCGAACTGCACGAAGCCGAACAGCCACATGTTGCGGCTCGTCACCAGCGCGGCCAGCGGCCACTGCTCGGTCGGCGGCGTCGGCGGCGGCGTCCCGGCGTGGGCCGCCTCGGCCGCGTTCGCCCACGGGTGGAGCTTCGCCTTGTCCCGGACGACGACCCAGAACACAACGGCCCAGAACATGCCGAGGACGCCGTACAGGACCAGCACGCCGCGCCACCCGAAGAACGGGTAGCCGGCGATCCACGGCGTCAGGATTTGCGACAGCGCCAGCCCGGCCCGGCCGCCGAGGGCCACGAAACTGTTCGCCCGGCCGCGGGCCGAGAGCGGGAACCACCCCTTCACGATGGCGGCGGCCGACGGGTACGCCCCGGCCTCGGCGAGGCCGACGGCCAACCGGGCGGCGAACAGCGCCCCGAACCCGGCGGCCAGGCCGCAGACGGCTGTGCAGAGCGACCACGCGAAGAGCATGATGGCCAGCGTGTGCCGCAGGCCGAACCGCGCCCCGACGAACCCGGACGGCACTTGGGCCAGCGCGTACGACCAGAAGAACGCGCTCATGATCCAGTTCATCCCCTGCTTGGAGATGTCCAGGTCTTGCCCGATCACCACCTTCAATTGGGAAATGCACCCGCGGTCCACGTACATGAACACGGCCGCCAATGACGTGACGGCGACGACCAGAAAGCGGACGGTCGTGGGCCGGGCGGGGTTGTCACCCATGAAAACACAGACCTGTCTGGGGGGCGGGCCGAAAGCGCCCGCGGCGGGGGAGGCCGGGTGACTGTACCACGGCGGCGCGGGGCCGACAACCGCCCGGCCGGGGAAAAATGCGCCGCCGGCGCGAAATAATCCGGCCGGATCGTCCCTTGTCGGCCCAGCCGACTTTCGATTAGCATGAGTGTCCCGGCCGTCTGTTCTACTGTTACCGCAGCGGCGCACTCGACGCCGCGGCCCCGGGAGCCACCGGCTCGACGGATCGGGCGCACGAATCATGGACACGCTTTCCAATTCCACCGCCCACCTCCGCCGCCGCAAGCCGGCGGCGGACGCCCCGGCCGTCGAGGTCCGGAACATCGGCCCGTACCGCCTCCTGCGGCGGCTGGCGGCCGGCGGCATGTCCACGGTCTACCTCGGGTACGACGACGAGAAGCGGCGGCTGGTGGCCGTCAAGCTGCTGGCCGCCGAACTCTTGGACAACCCGACGTGCGTGGACCGCTTCCGGCAAGAGGCGACCGTGGGCATGGAGTTGGACCACCCGAACATCATCCGGTGTTACGGCACGGGCTGGGACGAGGGGGCCGGCAAGCACTTCCTGGTGATGGAGTACGTGGCCGGCCGCACCGCCCAACAAATCCTGACGGAGCAAGGGCCGATGCCCGTGGGCGTCGCCGCCCGGGTGGCCTTGGACATCGCCCGCGGGCTGCAGGAAATCCACCACCACAACTACGTTCACCGGGACGTGAAGCCGGGCAACATTCTGATCGACGAGGACGGCCGGGCCAAGCTCGGAGACTTGGGCGTGGCCAAGCGCCGCGACCGGGAAATGGACCTGACGAGCCTCGACACGGGCGTGGGCACGCCGTTCTACATGCCCTACGAGCAGATGATGAACTCGTCGGTCGTGGACGAGCGGACGGACCTGTTCGCCCTCGGCGTGACGCTGTACCAACTCCTCACCGGCCGGCTGCCGTTCCCCGGCCGCAACTTCGAGGAAGTCTTCCGCCGCAAGGAAGAAGGCGTGTTCCGGTCGGCCGCGAGTTGGGCGCCCGGCCTGCCGCCCATCGCGGACGTCATCATCGGCCGCATGCTGGACCGCAACCCGCACCAGCGCTACCGGGACGCGGGCCACTTCATCGAAATCATCTTGGCCTCCGGCCTGTTGGACAAGGACGCCCAAGCCCGCGACGCCGAGGACGGCGAGAAGAGCGACGACGAGGTCGCCACCAAGCGGGACATGGCCCTGCCGACCGAGCCGCCGCGGCCGGCCAAGAACGCCGCCCCGGCGTGGACGATCGAGTACCGGGCGCAAGACGGCCGGCACATGCGGATGCACGCCCGCGTCGCCACCGTCGAGCGCTACTGCGACGAGGGCCGCCTGCCGAGCCACTTCCTCGTGCTGCACAAGGGGGAGATGAAGCCGTTCCGCGCCGTGCCGGAGTTCCAGCACTTGGCCGACCACCCGCCGCCGGAGTGGGAGACCGCGGAGGACGCCGAGCCGGCCCCCGCGCGCAAGCGGCGGTACTGGAAGTGGGCGGTCATCGGCGCCGTGTCCCTGACGGCGACGGCTTTCTTCCATTTCTTCCTGCAAAGCCTATCAACCACCCCATGAGTGACCCCGCGTCCGCGGCCGTCCGGCGCGGCCGGTGGTGCCTTGTGCTGGCCGCCGTGCTGTGGAGCCTCAGCGGGCTGGGCACGCGGCTGCTGAAACACCCGACGGCCCTGGGCCTGAACGAGCCGGCCCTCACCGCGCTACAAATCGCCTTCTTCCGCGGCTTGTTCGCCGGGCTGGTACTGCTGCCGGCCGTCCCGTTCCGAAAGATCGGCGTCCGGCCGATCATGGCGCCGATGATCGTCCTGTTCGGCGTGATGAACGCCCTGTTCATCTCGGCCATCACGGACGGGCCGGCGGCCAACGCCATCCTGTTGCAGAACACCGCCCCGTTCTACGTGTTCGTGTTCTCCATCCTCGTCCTGCGCGAAAAGGCCGACACGCGCAGCGTCGTCGCCATCACGCTCGGCCTGGTGGGCATGGCCGTCATCGTCGGCGGGGACGGCAAGCTCTTCGCCGTCGGCGGCTTCGCCGCGACGCGGGACGCCGTCGGCAGCGGCGTCGCCTACGCCGCCGTGATCCTGTGCCTGCGCCACCTGCGGGACCAACCCGCCGCGTGGCTCTCCGTGCAGAACAACCTCGGCGGCGCCCTGTGCATCGCCCTCGCCGTCGCCACGCTGAACGGCCTCCCCTTCTTCGCGGATTGGGTGACGACGCCGTCCCTTCGCCAAGTGGCCTTCCTCGTCGTCTTCGGTGGCCTGCAAATGGCCCTGCCGTATTACCTCTTCGCCCGCGGCTTGCAAACGGTCAGCCCGCAAGAGGCCGGGGCCATCACCCTGCTGGAACCGCTGCTGAATCCGGTGTGGGCCTACCTGATCTCCCCCGAGACCGACACGCCGACCTCGGCCACATGGATCGGCGGAGCGTTGATTCTCGGGGCGTTGGCGTACCGCTACTGGCCGCGGGTCGAAGCGCCGAAAGTGGAGACGGGGAAGGAAGAGCCGCCGGAACCGTTCGTGTGAGAGGTTTGCCGTGCGGCGGCGTCAGGGATGAAGGCATCGAGCCGCGTCGTGGGGCATGCCGGCTTCCAGCCAGTCAACCACCGCTTCTGACTCTCGATTCGGGTTTGCCCAGTGGATCGTTGCCAACTCGTGCGAGAAGACAGTCGCTTGCCCGAAACTGCACTTTCCGTGACTTTATCACCTCAGACGGCAAGTAATAGCAGGCGTTCGGCCACGGCTTTTAATTTCCCCGTTTGGCCCTCGCCGGTGGCAGCGGCCTGAATTTCCGCGCGCAGTGTCTCACGCGACATCGCTTTTCGACGGTCGGCGTGCGACGGCCGTCGCCAGTGCGCGTCCCACGGCGACGCGCTCCGGTCGACCAGGTCCTCCTCCGGCTTGTCCCACGCCCACAACTCCGTCAGGGTGTGCGCCCACAGGTTCAGATGCCACGCCCCGATGTTGGCGTGGATGTTTCGCAAC
>JAYUGD010000195.1:0-2275 GCA_043767785.1 Zavarzinella sp.
CGTCAGCCGCCGGGTGGGGGCTGGAGCGCACCACCCGGCGGCTGACGCCGCTCGGCTCGCTAAGAATTCCGTGCCCGAACCACCGCCGCCAGCGCCGCCGTCTCCACCCTTAAAATCGTCGCCCCCAGCGAGCGCACGGCCCACCCGGCGGCGACGGCGAGTTCCACTTCCGCGTCTGAAAAACCCCCCTCCGGGCCGACGGCGACCGTGACGGGTTCCCCGTTCGCCGAAGCGAACGGCTCTTTCCCCGACGGGTGGGCGAGCCACCGTTGGCCGGCGACTCCCCGCACCCACTCCGCGAACTTGGCGGCCGGGTTGACCCGCATCAACACATTCCGGCCGCACTGCTTGCTCGCCTCGATCACGGCCCGCTGCAACTTGTCGATCTTCGCCCCGTCGCTCTTGGTGATGACCCGCTCGGTGATTAACGGCGTGAAGCTCGTCGCCCCCAGTTCGGTGAGCTTCTCGATCAGGAAATCCCCCCGGTCCCCCTTCGGCATCGCGGCCCCCACATGGATTGGGGACCGCAACTCCCGTGAGACGTCATCCACGCGAACGATCTGCACATCGACGCGCTTCTTGCCGACGCCGACGACCTCGGCGGCGTACTCCCGCCCGTCCCCGTTGAAGAGCGTGATCGTGGCCCCGACCGCGATTCGCCGCACGGTGGCCAAGTGGTGCGCCTCCGGGCCGTCCAACGTGGCCGGGCCGACGCCCAGCGGCTCGGGGAGATAAAAGCGGTCGGCCATAAGAGTGACATGGTGACAAGGTGACTTCAGATGACATGGTGACAAGGTGACAAGGTGACAAGGTGACAAGGTGAAAAACCAAGAGGTGAGCCGAGCGGCGTCAGCCGCCGGGTGGAGGCCCGCGCGCATCACCCGGGGCCTAACGGCCCTCGGCTCGCTTGTCTTTGTCACCTTGTCACCTTGTCAGTTCCGAACCCAACCCCACCTGCTACAATCCTATTTCCACGGGCCGGGCAGACGGTCGCCGTCGGCGCAAGCCGGGGGAGGAAAGTCCGGGCTCCACAGAGCGCAGTGATGGCTAACGGCCACCGCGAACTCCCCTTCGGCCTTTCCGGTGCCGGCGGGGTCGGTTCGCCGGGAAAGTGCAACAGAAAGTAAACCGCCTCACCGGATTTCGGATTTCGGATTTCGGATTTCGGATTTCGGATTGAAGACGAATCACCGGCCGTCAGCCGCTGTTGACGGGCGAGGCTTGGTTTTTAATCCGAAATCCGAAATCCGAAATCCGAAATCCGAAATCCGGCGGTAAGGGTGAAACGGCGGGGGGGCCTGAAGGCCCCTTAATGTAAGAGCCCACCAGCGGCGGGGCGACTCGTCGGCTCGGCAAACCCCACTGGGAGCAAGGCTAAACAGGGGAGAGGGACTGCTCGTCCCGTCATCATCCCCGGGTAAGCCGCTCGACTGCTTGGGCAACCAAGTGGCTAGATAAATGACCGTCGCCGGCGGGCAACCGCCGGGACAAAACCCGGCTTACCGCCCGGCCCGTGGAACACCGGTTTTATTGAACGGCCCTCACCACAAAGGCACGAAGGTCACACGAAGTTTCACAAAGAAGACGGAAGCAAGAATGTCTTCTCAAAACTTCTCTGTGGATCTTCGTGTGACCTTCGTGCCTTTGTGGTGAGTGTCTTTTCTTCAATACCCTCCCGCCGATGACTTCCCGCACGCGAGTCCCCTAGAATGGTCGGATGACGAACCTTGACGCAAAACCCAAGCCCGCCGGGGCGCGCCTGACCTTTTGGGGGGCCGCCCAGAAGGTCACCGGCTCCATGCACTTGCTGGAGACGAAGACCGGCAAAGTCCTCCTCGACTGCGGCCTCTACCAGGGCAAGCGGGAGGAGTCCCACCGCAAGAATGCCAAGTTCCCGTTCCGGCCCGAGCAGGTCGACGCCGTCCTGCTGTCCCACGCCCACATCGACCACTGCGGCAACCTGCCCACGCTGGTCGGCCACGGCTTCGACGGCCCCATCTACACCACGCCGGCCACGAAGGACTTGCTGGCCGTGATGCTCGGGGACTCGGCGAAAATCCAAGAGGAGGACGCCGCCCACCTCAACATCCAGCGCGGCTACGCCGAGCCGCTGGTCGAGCCGCTGTACACGCGGGCCGACGTGGAGCATGTGTTGAAGCAGTGCGTCGCCGTGCCCTACGAGAAGTTCCGCGAGATCGGCAGCGGGGTGAAGTTCAAGTTCGTCGAGGCCGGGCACGTCCTCGGGTCGGCGATGGTCCACATCGTCGCCCAAGGC
>JAYUGD010000196.1:0-2267 GCA_043767785.1 Zavarzinella sp.
CCTTCGTTTCCGTCACCTTCACGTCGAAGGGGACTTTTTTCTTGGCGTCCGGCAACGGCCCCATCACCTCTTGCATGTGGGCGAGGACGTGCGCCCGCCGCTGTTGCCAGCCGGCCGCGTCGGCGACGGGCGTTTCCTTGCCGGCCACGTCCCGCACGACGAGCAGCTTGGACTTGTCGGGGTAGGTGGGAATCTCGGCGGCCGTGAGCGGCGCGGCGAGGAGGAGAAGTAACACGTGTTTCATTTGCCTGTCTCCGGAGGAGGGTCCATCAGCATCTTCTCAATATTCGGCGGCCACGCATAGTCTTGGGCCATCGCCGTGATCGGCTCGCCGATTTGCGGGATGTGGACCTCGGCCAGCCGGCCGAGTTTCATGTGGTTGCCGAGGTAGAGCGTGGGGAGTCGCTCGGCCGGGAGTTTCATGAGTCGGCAACAGGTCGCATCGACGGCCACGAGGTCCATGCCCATGACGATGACGCCGGAATGACGGGCTTGGCCGGCGAGGGGGCCGTCGCCTTCCATACCGACGATGCCGTCCACGATGGCGAGGTGCGGCGTCTGCGTCAGGGCGATGTCGATGATGCTGTTCGGGATGCCGCGCCAGTGCAGTTCGTTCTTCGGCCAGCCGTAACAGATGCCGGGCATGGTGCCGAAGAGATTTTTGAGCGAGAGCGTGGCCCCGGCCCAGTGGTGCGTCTTCATCTTCGGCAGGGAGACGAACACGTCGGCCGACAGCACCGTGCGCGTCAGGTACAGGAAGTCCAGCCCGGTCGTGCGGCCGAGGTTGGGCACCTTCACCGGGTCGTCGTGGTTCAAGTCCACGAACTTGACGCCGTGCCGGCGCAGCACCGGCCCGAGGCCGGACGCCTCCACGAGGAACTCGACGTTGCGCCAATGGCCCGGCCCCTCGGCCACGATGATTTCGCCGGCCCCCTCGGCCTTGCACAGTTGAATGACGGCGTCAACGAAGCGCGGGTCCGTGTTGATGACCTGCGCCGATCGGTACTCGACGAGGTTCGGCTTCAACACGACGCGCTTGCCCGCCAGCGGCAGGTGCGGGCGGTAGTGTTCGAACTGCGCTTTCAGCACGGCCAGCAAATCGGCGTCGTAACTCGGAGCCTTGCCGATGTGGACGCTGCCGAACTCCGGCGGTTGCCGCATCGCCCCCAAGCCGCGGATCATCACGTTGCGGAACTTGGTCTTGATCCCCTCGATGAACCCCGGCTTCGGCGGCGCCTGCGGCTTCGCGGGCGGGACCGTTTCCCCCGTCGCCGGGACCGGACTCGCGTTCGCTCCAGTGAGCCGCAATGGGTGACGGTCGCCCGAATTCAGCGCCAGTTCCACCAGAGCGTGCCGCAACACGCTGACGGGCCGGCCTTCGGCCGTTTGCCTTTCGTAGGCGTTCCGAATTTGGGCGTCCAGCCTCGGCAGGAAGTCACGCACGGCCGGGTCGTGGTCGTGCGTCGCCAGTGCGAGCTTGGCCCAGCCGAGGTGTTCCAAGTCTTCCATCGGCTCGACGGCGCGCATCAGGTACGTGCGGGCGGCGGCCACGCGCGGGTCGTCTTGGCCTTGCAGCGCCAACAGAAAAAGGGCCGTCGGGCCGGGGATCGGCTCCGTGACCGCCCCGAGAATGCGGCGGTTGCCATAATTGATGCCGCCGTCTTCGAAGCAACGGTCGAGCAGGAGCTTCACGCCTTCGATGACGCGCGGGTGATCCCCCTTCCCGTTCATCCGCAACGCGAGAACCGCCCACGCCGTCGGCTCGGCCCACGCGAAGGTTCCGTCGGCCCACGGCCAACCGACCCGCGTGGGGTCGATGTCCATGATCTTGTCCACTTCCGGGTCGCCGATGATCGTCATGCTGCGTTTTTCGATCAGCCGGCGCACGGGCACGTCCACGTCGGCCGGCGAATCGCCCAACGCCGAGCGGGCCGCGACGGCGAGGGCCGTCGGCCAGAACGCTTCCAGCCGCCCGCGCAGGAGTCGGTACAGCCCCTTGCCGTCCGACTGCGTTTCGAGAGCGGCTCGCCCTTTGGCGATCAACTCGGCGTACTGTTCCCGATGCCCCGCGAGGGCCATCAGCGCGACGCACGTCGGCTCCAACTGGATGTCCTGATCCCGGTAATAGCCCCAGCCCCCGGCCGGCCGGGCCATGGACACGATCGCGTCAAGCGGCTTCACAGGCAATCTCTTCCGTGGTTCGATGGGAGGCATTTTAGGAAAAGTCATCCCGGGGTTCGCCGAGCCTCACCCACGGGCTACACTCC
>JAYUGD010000197.1:0-6459 GCA_043767785.1 Zavarzinella sp.
CAACCTAACCCCCCGGCCCCCTTCCCGAGGACGGGAAGGGGGAGCAAGTGGGTCATCATCTCATTTCCAAACTTTAAGCGTCTCGCAGTGGTCATTACTCACTTGCTCCCCCTTCCCGTCTCGGGAAGGGGACCGGGGGGTTAGGTTGTATTCGCGGCCAGCGCGACGCCACCCCACATCCCGCTAAAACATCTCTCGCCCACTCCCCACGGAACCACAACCATGCCCCGCCTCTGCCTTCTCCTCACGCTCCTCCTCCCCGCCGCCCTCCCGGCCCAGGACGCTTGGCCGTTCGACCCGAAGCCGGACGACTTTTCCAAGGACGCCCTCTTCGACCTGCGCTCGCTCAACGAGAAAATCGCCGGCGAGAGCGGCTTCGTCACCGTCTCGAAGGACGGCGACTTCCTCGACGGGGCCGGCACGTCGATCCGCTTCTGGGGCATCAACACCAACGTCCAGGACCCGCTGCCCCAGTACAGTTCGCACCCGAAGAAAGACCTTGAGAGACACGCCCGCTTTTTGGCCAAGCGCGGCGTGAACATGGTCCGCTGGCACGGGGCCGACTTCCCCAAGGGCGGGCCGAAGGGGGAACTCTCGAACGACCCGGCCCGCGTCAATGAGCCGTACATGGACCACCTGTTCCAACTGGTCGCGGCTATGAAGAAGGAGGGGATTTACACCACCGTCAGCCCGTACTGGGCCGCGTCGATGCGGATTCCCAAGGCGTGGGGCCTCGACGGGCCGGACAAGCAAGACGCCCACGGGCTGCTGTTCTTCAACCCGACGCTGCAAGAGATTTACAAGGGCTGGCTGAAGACGCTGTTCACCACCAAGAACCCGCACACCGGCCTCGCGTTGAAAGATGACCCGGCCGTGGCCGTCATCCAAATCCAGAACGAGGACAGCCTGCTGTTCTGGACGTTCCAGGGCATCAGCGGCCCGCAGAAGGAACTGCTCGGCGGACAGTACGCCGCGTGGGCCGTCAAGAAGTACGGCTCGTGGGTGAAGGCCTTCGCCGCGTGGGCCAACGCCAAGGCCCCAGGGGACGACGCGGCCGCCAAGCGGCTCGGCTTCTACGGCCCGTGGGACATGACCCGCGCCGCCCCGAAGTGGGAAGTGGGCAAGGCCGCCCGGCTCGCGGACCAGTTGGAGTTCCTGACGGAAACGATGCGGGCGTTCAACCAGTCCGTAATCGACTTCCTGCGCAACGACCTCGGCTGCAAGCAGGTCGTCAACTGCGGCAACTGGCGCAGCGCGGATACGTTCCTACTCGACGACGCCGAGCGGTACTCGTACTCCCCCGGCGAAGTCGTCGGCGTCAACCGCTACTTCAGCCCGCAACACTTGGGCGTCAACCGCGGGTGGGCGGTCACGGCCGGGGACACTTACGAAAGTGCGTCCGTGCTGAAGCACCCGCGCGAGCTGCCGGTGAACCTCAAGCAAGTCCGCGGCAAGGCGATGATCCTCCCCGAGAGCGCGTGGGTGACGCCCAACGAGTTCCAGGCCGAGGGGGCGTTCCTCGCGGCGGCGTACCAGTCCCTCAGCGGCGTGGACTGCTTTTACTGGTTCGCCACGACGGCCACGGAGTGGATGCCGCCGACCTCGGCCAACGGCTTCAACAAGGAGACGCTGGGCAAGTGGGTGGTCGCCACGCCGACGCAACTCGGCCAGTTCCCGGCCGCCGCGTACCTGTTCCGCAAGGGGCTGGTGGCCAAGGGCAAGCCGGCCGTGACGGAATTCCGCCCCCCGGCCGACCTGTGGGCGCGCAAGCCGCCGCGCGTCGCCGAGGACCCCGGCTACGACCCCAACCGCGATTTTGGCGTTGTCCCCAAGAAGTCCGAAGTGACAGACATCAACCCGTTGGCGTTCTACGTCGGCCCGGTGGAAGTCGTGTACGAGGGCAAGGCCGCGGACACCGTGGACGACTCGGCCAAGTACATTGACCGTCATACCAAGATCGTGAAGAGCAACACCGGGGAACTTTCGCTGGACTGGGGCAAGCATGTGGCAACGATCGACGCCCCGGCCGCCAAGGGGGTGTGCGGGTTCCTGAAGGAAGCCGGCGGGGAGTTCACGATGCCGGGCTTGCGGATCGTCAGCGACAACGAGTACGCCGCCATCCTCGCCGTGAGCTTGGACGGCAAGCCCATCGCGGCCTCCGGGAAAGTCCTCCTCCAAGTCGGCACCAAGGCCCGCCCGAAAGGGTGGAAGCAAATCGCAGAGCCGGCCCCGCCCAAAGACAACGAGCCGCCGCTCGACGGCCCCCAAGTAACCTCCGTCGGCTCCAGCCCGTGGATGGTGGACGCGACCAAGGCGACCGTGACGTTCACCAGCCTCGCGCTTTCCAAGGCCACGCTGCTCGACGCGAACTTCAACCCGGTCGGCCCGGTGAAATCGAAGAAGTCAGCCGAGGGGCCGCTGGAAGTGACGCTGCCGCCGGACGCGATGTATGTGATTGTGCATTGAGGGATAATGACCGAAGCGCAAGCGAGGGGGGCGAGCCAGAAGAAGCGTTAGCGACTGGAGGAGCCGCACGCACGCGGACGCAGGAGGGCGAGTCTTCGAAGCCCGACCCACCGGGCGAGAGTCGTCACCCAGTTCGCGGGGGGAAGTCGCTTTCCGTGTAGCGAACCTCGAAGACTCGGTTCGCGGCGCACTTACTCAGGGAGTTCCTCCAGTCGCTAACGCTTCTGGCTCGCCTCCCTCACTTGCGCTTCGGTCAATCATGAATTTCCCCCGATCACCGCCAACCACTTGTCCCGGCGTTCGGCGGTCGCGTATATTATTTGCTCAAGCCACCCCGGGCTGCAATGGCGGGTGCGTCGCGCGGGCGATGTACACCGTAGCAGGCCGTGGTGGCTTGTCTCGTTTTCCGACCCCCGTTTTTGCCCGAGGAAGGCCGACGCCATGACCAAGAAAGAACTGCTGCACACGCCGATCGAACATATCGACATGACCACGCACAACGTCGTGCCGCTGGTGGACGCCATGAAGAACATGGCCTTCACGGCCCGCGACCTCGGGCGGGCGGCCGAGATCACCGCCCGCATGGTCCGGGACAAGGACTGCGGCATCATCCTGTGTCTGGCCGGGTCGCTCATCAGCGCGGGCTTGAAGAAGGTGATCGTGGACGCCATCCGCTGCAAGATGGTGGACGCCATCGTCTCCACGGGGGCCAACATCGTCGATCAGGACTTCTTCGAGGCCCTCGGGTTCCGGCACTACGTCGCCGAGGAGCGGTTGAAGTCCGGCATGCACGACGGCGAACTGCGGGAACTGGCCATCGACCGCATTTACGACACGCTGATCGACGAGGACGAACTGCGCGTGTGCGACGACGTGATGCGGCAGATCACGGACGACCTCGAACCGAAGCCGCACTCGTCCCGCGAGTTCGTGCGGGCGATGGGCGAGTACCTGGACAAGAACGGGTGCAAGACGGCCGACAGCATTGTGTACGAGGCGTTCAAGCACGAGGTGCCGATCTTCGTCCCGGCCCTGAGCGACTGCTCGGCCGGCTTCGGGTTCGTCGCCCACCAGCACGCCCGCGGCGACGGCCCGAAGGTGTCCATCGACAGCGCCAAGGACTTCTACGAGCTGACGCAACTCAAGATCGCCAACCCGACGACCGGCCTGTTCATGATCGGCGGCGGCGTGCCGAAGAACTTCGCCCAAGACATCGTGGTGGCCGCCGAGATCCTCGGCAACGACGCCCCGATGCACAAGTACGCCGTCCAGGTGACGGTGGCCGACAGCCGCGACGGCGCCCTCTCCGGCAGCACGCTCAAGGAAGCGTCGAGTTGGGGCAAGGTGGACTTGGCCTACGAGCAAATGGTCTTCGCCGAGGCGACGCTGGCGATGCCCCTGCTCTTGGGCTACGCCTACCACATGGGCGAATGGAAGCAACGGACATACCGCAAGTGGAACACGCTGCTCGACCCCGTTCCGGCGGGCTGACAAACAAAGAGAAGAGTTTCACGCAAAGCTCGCAAAGAGGCAAAGCTCGCTAAGAAGACAAGATCATCATTGGACATGGCTTGCCCGGCCTTGGCGAATGATTGTTCTGTCTTCTTTGCGAGCTTTGCCTCTTTGCGAGCTTTGCGTGAAACTCTTCTCTTCTTCTTCTCTTCTCTCCGCTTACTTCCCGCCGCGCAGCTTGAACGGGAACACCTTCTTCGGCTTCGGCTCGTCCTCGGCGGCCTCCTCGGCCGCGTCGCGGGCGGCCATCTCGGCCTTGGCGGCCTCCGTCTCCGCGTGCTGCTTCTGGTTCTCGATGGCCTGCGACGACAGGCCCATGCGCTGGGCTTCCTTGTCGATGCTCACCACCTGAACGTCGTACTCCTTGCCCTCCTGGAAGCGGTCACGGATGCGGCGGCCGCGCGGCAGGCCCATTTGCGAAATGTGGATCAGGCCCTCGATGCCCGGCTCCACTTCGGCGAATGCCCCGAACTCGGCGATGCGTGTGATCTTCGCCTTGATGTTCGTGCCGACCGGCAGGCGCTCGGCGATGCTGTCCCACGGGCTTTCCAGCATCGACTTCAGGCTGAGGGTCAGCTTGCGGGCCTCGCGGTCCACCTTCGTGACCTTCACTTCGACCTGTTGACCGTCCTTCACCACGTCTTCGACTTTGCCGACGCGGCCCCACGTCAGTTCCGAGATGGGCAGCAGGCCGTCGGCCGGGCCGATGTTCACGAACGCCCCGAACTTCATGATCGACCGGATCGTCCCGGTGCGGACTTGGCCGACCTCAATCTCGGTCCAGAACTGCTCCTCGTGCCGCTTGCGGTCGGCCTCCAAGAGCGCTCGCCGGCTGACGACGAGGTTCTTCTCCTGCGCGTCCACTTCCATGACTTGGCAAATCAACTTCTGGTTGACGAACTGCTCGATATTCTCGACGCGGTACATGTCGATCTGGCTGATGGGGAGGAAGGCCCGGATGCCGTTGACCTCGACTTGCAAACCGCCCTTGTTCGTCCCGGTCACGCGGGCCTCGACGGTCTGCCCCTTGCGGACCGAGGACCAGTCCACGGAGACGGCCGACCCGTCCCGCGTCAGGCGCAGCACGCCGTTCGCGGAGTCGAAGCCGTCGATGCCGACTTCGATCGTGTCGCCGATCACCGGCGGCTTGTCGAAGTCGCTGTACGCCAGGTAGCCCTGGTGCCGGCGGCCGGGGACTTCGATGAACACGTCCTTGCCGTGGATGCTCAGGACCGTGCCCTTGAACCGGCCGCTGTTCGGCGTCTTCGGCTGGGTCGCCTTCTCCTCGGCCGTCTTGGTGTCCACGTCCATCTTGTCGGAGAACCCGGCCATGGCGGCGGCCAACTCGGCCTCGATGTCCGCGTCCAGATCCCGCAGCTTCAGGCCGGTGGAAATGGCCGTCAGGTCGAGGACGGGCTTTTCTTCCCGCTTCGGCCCCTTGAAGAACTTCTTGACGATCTTCGGCCGCTCGGCTTGGACCGGCGGGGCGCCGGGGGCCGGTTCCGGGGCCACGATTTCGGCCACGGAGGCCGGGGCGGCGGCGGCGTCTTCCGGCTTCGCCGTCGGTTCGACGGTCGGCACGGGGGCGGTGGTCGGGTTGGTGTTTTCGTCGCTCATGATTCACTTTCGACTGATGGGAACTTCACTGCGGGCTTCGGCACGGCGCCTTACTTCAACACTTTAAGTCGCACATTCTTGAACTCGACCTGCTTGCTGTGCGACTGCAAGCACACGTACCCCGAGAGGGGCTTGTCCTTCAACTTCGGGTCCGCGGACTGGTCGAACGCCAGCACCTCGGTCCCGTTCATCGTGACTTTGATCTTCGGGCCGTCACACTCGACTTCGACCGCGTTCCACTCCGGGGCCGGCTTGTGGGCCGCCTTGGTCGGGGCGACGTAGCGGTACAGCGAGGCCGTCGAGTGGGAGTCCGGCTTGGCCGTCGCGTCGTCCAACAACTGGACCTCGTAGCTGTAAAAACTCGGCCGGGTCTCCGTGGACTTCTTCGGGTCGTACACCGTCGTCCGGATGCCCAGCCCGCTGTTCACGTCCTTTTCCTTCACCATCCGGTACTCGACGTGGAAGACGAAGTTGTCGAACTTCCGGTCGTAGCGCAGGAACCCGAACCCGTTGCCGGCCGTGCGGATCAGCCCGTCTTGGACGGCCCACAACGGCTTCACCTTGTTGCCGTCGGCCTTGTCCTTGTACTCCTTCGGGCCGTCGATCACCCAGCCGTCGAAGTCCTTGCCGTTGAACAGGTCGATCCACCCGCCCTTGTCGTCGGCCCGCGCCGCGGCCGCGAGGAGCAGAAGGCCGACGAGGCTCACGACAGACGACCGCATGGGAGACCTTTCGCCCGCAAAACCGGATTCGGGTAGGTTAGGCGAAAAGGGGCGGCGGGCAACGGGCCGGCGTTGAAAGCCACCTCACCCGCTCGCCCGTCTTGTTAGCCGCGACGCGGAGGCTTTGCGCAGCGGAGCGCGT
>JAYUGD010000198.1:0-16724 GCA_043767785.1 Zavarzinella sp.
GTTCATACGGGTGCGATGACCTCCGCGATCGGTTTATCCCGGCCTCGTGAGAGGGACCCGCCGTTCGGGTGCCGGGACTCTGAAAGGACGCGATCAATCACGTCGATGCGTCCTTTATTAAACGCATATCGTAACGTGACCAATGGAAAACTCAAGTTCTACTCGGCGAGAATCCGTCGGATATCCACAAATTCGTTCGATTCGATCCAATCGTCACCAAGAAGAGCCGGCGAATCGGCGGCGCGACGTGAGCGGAAGGATGAAGGAACAAGGATGAAGGATGAAAACAAAACCTGAGTTGCGATGAGTCAGGACGCATCGCGACGACTGGTCTTCCTTTCATCCCTCATCCTTCATCGTTCATCCTTCTAGAAAATCCCCCTGACCCGTTTCGGTCTCTTCAAGGAGTGTCTCTCATGCGGTTCTCTCAATGGCTCTGTGGCGGCGTGTTGGCGGCCGGCGTGTTCCTGTGCGGCTGCGACAAGCCGGCGGCGGACACCAAGCCAACCACGGCGGCGACGAAGGCGACGACCAAGGACGACGGCCCGGACCACGACGACCACGACCACGGCCCTGGGCCGCACAAGGGGACCATCTTGGAGTTCGGGAAGTTCCACGGCGAGTTCGTCGTGGACCACGACGCCAAGGAAGTGACTGTCTACATCCTCAGTGGCAACCTGAAGAAGGCCGTGCCGCTTGACGTGGAGAAGCTGCTGTTGAGCATCGACTCGCCGAAGTTCCAAGTCGATTTGCTGCCGAAGCCGATGGAGGGAGAAGCGAAGGGAAGCTCCTCGCGGTTCGTCGCCAAGGACGACCGCTTCGGGAAGCATCAGGAGTTCGCCGGCGCCGTGAGCGGCGAGATCCAAGGCAAGCCGGTCACCGGGGACTTCAAGGAAAAGCCTTGAGGAAGTGGTCAGTGGTCAGCAAAGCAAAGGACAGAAGGCCATCTGTCTTTGCTGACCACTGACCACTGACCACTCTTCACTCACCGCCGGCCGGCCACTCGACCGTCACCAATTCGCCGTCCGGCATTTCTCGAACGACGAGCACGCGGTCAAAGCCGGCCGCGGCGGCGCGGGCGAGGACGCCTTTCCGGTCGGCGTCCCACGCGGCCGGCGCGGCCTTCTCCGTCGGTGGCTTGTGGATGTCGTACCCGTACCCGATCCACGGGATGTCCGGGTTGTACTCCGGCAACCCGTCAATCATGGCGATGCCGCTGAGGCCTGGGGCGACGAACGGGACTCCCTTCATCGTGTAGCCGTGGCCAAACATGTCCCAGTACGCCCGAGTCGCCTTCGGGATGTACAGCGCTGTCCGCCGCTTGTCGGCGGCGTTCAGCCCGTCGAGTTCGCGGAGCAGGGCGACAATGCGGGCGTTCGGCCGGGGGACGCGCGGCAGCGTGCCGGACACGCCCAGGACCCGGCGCGGCGGCTTGAACGTCACCAGGTCTTCCAACGCTTGCTGCGTGCCCGGCCACCCGTCGAACGCGGCGTCCCCGGCCGGGTTCTGCCGGTCAAGCAAACGCGACCACGCCACGGCGACGGCCTGCCGGACGGTGTACAACGTGTTCAGGGCAACCTCGAAGACGAGGCACGCCACGACGGCCCGCACGAAGATGTCGCGCAGCCGGATGTCGGCCCACCGCCGGGGCGGCGCGGCGGGCGCCGCGGCCTGGCGGGCGGCCAGCCAGCCGAGCAGCAGGGCGAGGCAAAGCCACCGCTGGCAATCCCAGAAAAACCACGCCGCGCCGGCGGCCAAGTCCATGAGCAGTCCCGGCGCAAACGACAGGCCGACGGCGACGGCCGCGAGTTCCACGTCGATCACCCGGCCCGCGCGGGCGAGCCGGACGGCGTCGCCGGCCGTGACGGCCCCGAGGGCGTACAGCCGCCCGGCGGCCAGTGCCAGGAACCACGCCAAGTGGATCCAGAAGATCCACGGCCACCACCCGGCCGGCACGAAGGAGCGGACGAACGCGAACCAAACGACATGAGACGTTTCGGTCGCGTAATACGGGGGGGACGCCCACTTGTAGACGGCGTAGGCCACGGCGAGGGCCGCGGCCGCGCCGAGCACGGTCGCCGGCCGCCGTAGCCCGGGGACGCGGACGACGGCCGCCGCCAGCAACCCCACGCAGACGAACCCGACGGACACTTTGCAGGCCGCGACGGCCGCGACCAACGGCGGGGCGGACGCCGCCATGACCCACAGCGGGGCGGCCGCCCCGGTCCGTTGGTGGCGGGCCCAAAGGGTGAGCCACAGCGCCATCGACAAGAACCAGAGGGTGGCCGCGACGCCGCACGACTCGGCCCCCCAGAACGAGTACCACACCCCGATCTCGCGCGCCACATTTTGGGGCAGAATGTTGGAGAAGGCCAGCACGACGACGGCGGGGCCCCACCGGTGGTCGGTCTCGGCGGCCGCCGGCGAATGCGCCCCCGCGACCGCGCGGGCCAGGCAGCCGAGCGACCACACGAACAGCGCCGGGACGAGGATCGGGCACACCAGCGAATACGCCTCGACCCGCGTCACGCCAAAGGTGACGGTCAAGTGGGCCAGCAGCCAGTGGCTGCCGACGTGGTACGGCAGGCGGACGACGCCGTCGATGCCGACGGTCGACACGCCGTGGGTCTGAATCATGGCCACGATGGCCGTGTGGAACAGCGGGTCGATGTGCGTCCGCCCGTTCTCGATCCCTGTCGTGAACACCGGGGTGTGCGAGCCGTACCCCCAAAGTTGGCCGGCGACGACCCCGGCCAGGAGCAGGCCGAAGCCGGTCGCGGCCGCCCCGCCCCGCGCGTCCGCGCGGAAGAGCGCGACGAGGTTGACCGCCCAGCACGCCGCCCCGCCGGCGGCGGCGGCCGTGACGGCCGGCGAGAGAGCGGCGGCCGGCAGCACGCGGCCGACGAACGCCAGCCCCGCCAGCACGATCAACGGCCCGAGGGCGGCGGGCAGCCCCGGCCGCCCCGCGAGCAGGCGGCCGGCGTTGATCGCCAGCAGGACCGCGCCGGTGACGGTCAGCAATTCAGGCGAGACGGTCCCTTCGAAATGCCGGGTCAGCACGGCGTGAAACGCGGCGACCCCGACGGCCGTGACAGAGGCGACGTGTTCCCACAAGGCGCCGCGGGGGCTGACCATCACCGACCTCCTCGGCCGAACGGGACAATCGGGGCAACGCCGGCGCGCGGCGGCCGCCCGCCGGGTTGGCGGGTGAGTCATCACTTTCAGTCGGTTGTCCGGGCCGCCGGACTTGAGCCGTCGCTCATGCCGGCGCGGGCTTGCGGCCCTCGATCAGGATATGGACGTACGGAATTCGCGCCAGACCGGTGATGACCGAGGACGTGTGGTCGGGGAACACGGCCCCGACGACCGCTTTCCATGCCGCTTCGGTGCGGACGTTTCGCCCCCGGTCCCGCCGCAGCATCCAGCGGGACAGGCGCGTCTGGTGCAGCAGGAACGACGGCTCGAAGCAGACGATTCGCCCGCCGGGCCGGAGGACCGCGTGCGCCAGCCGGAGCGCCTGCGAGACCTCGTCGTCGTCCAGGTGGTGGAGCAGCCCGGTGCAGATCACGAGGTCGGCGTCCGCCATCCGCGGCTCGGGAGCCGCGAGGAACGTGGCGGCGGTCCCGGCGAGAAACAGCCCCTTGCCCTGATAAATTCGGCCGGCGGTGGCGATGTACGCCTCGCTGATGTCAAAGCCGATGTAGTCGATGTCCGGGGGGAGAAAGTCCCGCACGTACCCCGGGCCGCACCCGACGTCGACGACTTTTTCTCCCCCGCGCAGCCGCCAGCCATTCTCGGCGAGCCAGCGCCGCCCCTTGGTGGCCCCCACGAGGGTCTGGACGAGTTCGTAAATCCACGACACCGACAGCAGGCGCTTCAGCCCGCGACCATCTTGCATGACGCCCCCGGAACACGGTTGACTGTGATCGTGGGCGGCCCCGGGCCGCCGTCACTCCTGGCCCGGCTTGTACAGCCGCTTGTCCGCGGGGAGCAGGAACTCGTCCATGGACGACGGCATCCGCACAAAGCAGCCCAAAAACTGCCGCGCCGTCTCGGGGCACTGGGACCAGACTTCCTCGCCGAGGAGGCGGGGGAAATCGAACTGTTGGCGCATGTAACTGCGGCACACATTGAGGGTGACGGCGTGCCGCCACTCGGCGGTCTGATTCACGCCGCCCCGGTGCCAGCACCGGGCGTCGAACACGACGCAGTCCCCGGCGGCCAAGTGGTCGAGGGTGAGCCGGTTGGCCACGAACGTCTGCTCGTCGGGCGCCGTCGCCATGGGCCGCAGGCCCGGGGCGATCTCCATGGCGCCGTTGAGCGGGGTGAATGCGTCGAGGGCGATCGTCAGGCCCAGATTCGTCGTGTACCCCGGGATCAGCCGGGGGCAGTCCACGTGAATCGACCGGGAATAGTTGCTGAGTTGGGGGGGCATGGACGACGAGTTGTACGCATGCACGATGCACCCGTGCCCCAGGACGGCCCGGCACTGGGCCAGAATAAGCGGGTTGCTCAACAAGTCGAGGAAGGGTTGCCCCCGCGACATCAAGGCGTGGACCATTCCCTTGAACAGATAAGTCGGCCCGCGGCGCGCGGCGTCCTCGGCCAAGGCGTTGACCAGCGCGCCTTTGAGCGCCGCGACCGTCCCCGCGTCAATCAGGCGGCGGACGACGACCGCCCCGTCGGCCGCGATCGCCCGGCCGGCGCCGGCGGCGTCGAACGTGTCCGGGCGGGCGGGATCCGCGATGAATTCGGAGAGTCGGTTCTCCATGTCAACCCCTGGGAGTCATTGGGAAAGCGTCACCGTTCGCCACGCGCCGTTTTCGATCGCGTGGACGACCAACGGGACGCCGAAGGCCCGCAACTTATCGAGCACTTTGGGATGGTAAATGACGTTCAAGCTCAAGACGACGCACGCGGCCCGCCGCAGGAGGTCCAGGCCCGGCCGCTCGATCCGCGTGCCGTACCCCGGCAATGCTTGCCCGGCGTACTTGGGATTGTCGTCCACGACGAAGAATTCCCGCCCCGCCTCCGCCCCTTGGAGCAGCCAGTACAAAAGCGGGCCGACGCCGTAGAACAGGACCGATTCGCCCGGGAGTGCGGGCCGCGCGGCAAAAATCCGCGCCTGTCGTTCGGCCCACGCGAGCGGCGGTTCCGCGGCGGGCGGCTCGGCCGCCGCGGCATTCGCGGCCGGGCGGGCGGCGCAGATGAGACTCGGGCCGTCCGGGGCGAACGCGACGGCCTCGAACCCCGCGCGGCGCAACATTCTGACCAGCGGCCCGCGCCGGAAATAGTGCAGGTGTTCGTGCGCCAGAAAGTTCGGCTGGGCGGTGCGCTGGAAAAAATCGACGTCGGGCACCTGAAGGATCAGGACGGTGTCGGGGGTCGCGCGGGCCCGCACCGCGAGGAGCAACTCGTCCGGCCGCGGCATGTGTTCCAAGTTAAACTGCGTCACGACGGCGTCGAAGTTCCCCGGCGGGAGCGCGTCCGGGAAGTAGCCGCGGTGAAACGTGTGTCGGGGATGGTTCCGCCGGGCCGTCTCGATTTTTTCCGACGGGTCGACGCCGGTGTATTGCCCGCAGAACTGCTCGAAGAACGGGACGCTTTCGCCCGAGGAGCAGCCGATCTCCAGCAGGCTCCCCCGGCGGAGAACGCCGTCCCGCGCCAGCTCCGCCACAAAAGTGCGGAACGGCTCGCGGTAGTGCGGGACGAGGGCTTCCGACGAGTCCACGACGTAGTGCGAGTAATAGACCTCGTAGATCAGCCGCTGGACTTCTTGGTCCACGGCCGACAACTGCAAGTGGCCGCAGTCGGCGCACGCGGACAGGCGGAGCGGGGCGATGGCCACGTCCCGGGCGATCTCTTCGGGCAGCGGGACGAGGTAGGCCGGGTATGCGGCCACCCGCAACACCTCGACGCCGGACTGGCCGCCGCAGGCCGCGCACCGGAAGGAAGAGTCATCCATCGGAGTCCTTTCGGCTCTCGGGAGGCGCGTCCCGCGCCTCAAGCGGTTTTCGAACTGCGGTCCGGGGCTTCCACGCCCGGGAGTTTCAAGAGGACGGCCTGATCCGCGCTGTGACCGTAATAGTGATTGATGATGTACCGGGGCCGGCCGCTGGCTTGGTCGTAGGTCCGCCAGAGGTACTCGCCGAGGATGCCGAGCATGAGGAGTTGGAAGCCCCCCAGGATCAGGATCACGACCATCAGCGACGACCAGCCCTCGATGGGGTTGCCCCACATCGCCCGGACGACGGTGGCCAGGGCGTAGGCGAAGCCCATCAGGCTAATGCCGATCCCCACCACGCTCATCAGCCGAATCGGGGTGTAGCTGAAGGAGACGACCGTATCAATCAGCAACTTGACCTTGCGCGAGAACGTCCACTTCGAGCGCCCCGAGAACCGCTTTTCCTTCTTGTACGGGATGATTTTCTGCCGGTACCCCGTCCACAGAATCGTGGCGAGCACGCTGGTG
This sequence comes from Zavarzinella sp., assembly GCA_043767785.1. GTDB lineage: Bacteria > Planctomycetota > Planctomycetia > Gemmatales > Gemmataceae > Zavarzinella. The sequence goes on from JAYUGD010000198.1 coordinate 6,473, forward strand.
TGTTTTTCGTGGATGCAGTTGTACGCCAGCACCACCTTGCGGTCGATGAGCATGAAATCGACCGCCTTCATCGGCCAGCCCGGGAGGACGAACCGGCTGATGATCCCGTTCGCGACCCGCGAAAACAACAGGGTGGCGAACGACTCCCCGCGGCGTTCAATTTGCGAGGCCCAGACCACCTCGTAGCCTTCGTTCCACGCCTCCAGGAACGCGGGGATCGTCTCGGGCGGCGTCTGGAGGTCAGCGGCCAGGAAGACCGTGCAGTCGCCGGTGCAGTGTTGCATGCCGGCGGACAGCCCGGCGTGGGAGCCGAAGTTTTTACTGAACCGCAGGTAGAGGACCCGGGGGTCTTCGTCGGCCCACTGGCGGGCGAGGGCGGCGGTCTCGTCCGTCGAGCAGTCGTCGACGAGGACGATCTGGGCCTCCATCGGCAGTTGGGCCAGCACCGCGTCCAGCCGCCGGCGGAACGTCGGCAGGTTGCCGGCCTCGTTAAAGCACGCCGTGACGACACTGATGGATGGCATCGTTCCCGCACTCCTTGGGTTCACCGTGGCCCCAGCCACTTCGCCAGAAACGGCCACTTGGACACCGGGGGCTGTTGCACGTCGGCCGCCAGCGGCACGTCCATCCCGGCGCGGACCGGGCCTGTCACCCGGGCCGGGCACCCGTGGGCGATCGAGTCGGCGGGCACGTCGCCCAACACCGTCGCCCCGGCCCCGATGAGCGCCCGCTCGCCGACGACGCACTCCCGCGTGCAGACCGACCCGGTCCCGAGGAACGAGTGGGCGCCGACGCGGACGAACCCGGACGTCACCGCCCGCGGGGCGACCCAGGCGTTCTCCCCGATGACGCCGTCGTGTTCGATCACCGCGCCGCTGAACATCACGACGCCCGCCCCGACCGTCGCGTGCGGCCCGATCACGCACCCGGGGAACACCAGGACGCCGGCCCCGACGCGGGCGGACGGCGCGACCGGCACGCTCGGGTGGAGGAAGGACGGCAGCGGCGCGCCCGCCCGTTCCACGGCGACGCGCAGCCAATGCCGCAAGGCGGCCGTCTTACTGCCGAGCGCGACCACCGTCGGAAGGCGGCCGGCGGCGGCGGCCCGAATCCCGTCGTCCAGCGTCCCGAGTACCGGAATCCCCGACGGGCCGGCCTGACCGGCCAGCCGGTCGTCGTAGAGGGCAACTGTCCCCGGCGTGACGCCGCTCCACTCCATCAAGGAGAGGACGTGCTCCGCCTGCCTCCCCGCCCCGAGGCAGACGAGGGTCGTCTTCGACAGGTCCGTGGTCGGCGTGGCCATGTGCCAGGAACATCCGTTTCCTACGCCCGCGTCGGCCCGCGATACCACGTCCGGGGCAAAATCGGAAGGGCAACGCGACCCGGCTCACGCGAGCCGGTCATACGGGTAGACAAAATAAAATGGGAAGAGTTGCGCGAGCCGTTCCCGGCCAATCTCCGACAACTCCCGGCTCCCGACAAAGGGCACGACGACAATCTCGTACCCCAATTCCGTGGCCCCCCACTTCCGCTTGAACTTGTACACGCCGCTCTCGGGGTTGGGGGAGGATTCCCAGTTCCAATATTGCAGGCCGCTCTGGATGGCGTCGCGGCAGGCGACGTCAATCAGCAGTGGCTGAGGCTGCGACGACGTAAATTCGGGGTCCACGCACGGCAGGTAGTAGCTGGCGGTCGATTTTGACCACATCATCATCAGGCCGGCGACAATCTTCTCGTGGCGGAATGCCAGGTACGTCCGCACCCGGTGGGCGTTCTCGGGCCGGCACAATTCCTTCAACGCGGCCTTGGGCTTCGCCGGGATGTCCCGCTCGCGGCAGTTGTCGCCGTACATCCCCCAGAAGCGGTCAAACTCGGCGTCGTCGAGGACGCCGGCCTTGGTCGTGACGCCGCACTGGATGGCCTTGCGGACGTCGTACCGGCGCGTCGATGGCCAGTCGGGTTCCCCGCTCAGCGGCAGTTTCTGGAAGAGGGTCGCCCGCGGAATCCGGACGACCGGCCACGCGTCGAAGGCCGGGTTTTCGACCGGACCGCCCGCGGGCCGAAACCCCGAATAGAACACGGCGGTCACCGCCCCGGCGCTGGCGGCCGCCTGGATCGCGGCGGTCGTGAGCAGTTCCGCGACGGCCCGACAGCTCGACGGGTCGGCGTCCGCCATTAGGATTCCGACATTAGGCCCGAAGAACGGCAGCGAGTTGTAACAGGCCAGGCCGCCGGCCGTTTTCAGCATCCCCGGCAGCGCGGCGACGATCCGGCCGTCGCGGCCGTCGCGGGCGAGAAAACTGACGTCCTCCGTCCCCGGTTGCAAGGCGCCCAAGAGCATGCGCCGGTACTCCGGCGTGTGGTATCCCAGCACGCCCGCCCCGCCTGGCCGGGCCGACACGTCGTCCAGGAATCGCGCGTATTCCTCGTCGTGGTCTGGGGTGAGGCGGTCGAGTGCGAAGGCGGTAGTCATGTCGGCGGGACGCGGCCCGTCCCCTCACGCGGCCGCCGCGACGGGCTGATTTAACACGATGCGCAGGCCGTCGGCCCGAATGCTGCGATGCGCGGCCTCCAGGATTCGCACCACGTCCAGCCCCGACACCCCGTCGGACAGGGGTCGGTCGCCGGTCCGGACGCAGTGGGCAAAGTGTTCCACCATGTTCCGCAGGGGCTCCTCACGCGGCAGGTACGGCGACCAGACGTCCCCCAGCCGGTAGCCGACCAGGAGGCCGTACCGCGACTCGGGCTGGTCCGGGAGTTGAATCCCGCGGTCGTACACTTTGAGCGGCTCGTTCATGTCCAAGTCGTTGAACACGACGCTCTTTTGTTGGCCCCCGACGATCAACTGCCGGATCTTCACCGGGCTGAGCCAGTTGACGTGGAACGTGGCCGTCACCGCGTCGCCGTAGTCGAGCGTCAGGTACGCCACGTCCTCCATGCCGGAGAACGTGTGGCTGATGCCGTGGGCGTTGACGGCCAGCGGCGCGCGGCCGACCAAGTGCGAGACGATGGCGATGTCGTGACAGGCCAAGTCCCACAGGACGTTCACGTCGTTCTGGAACAGGCCGAGGTTGATGCGCACGCTGTCGAAGAAGTGCAGCCGGCCGAGGTCGCCCGCGTCGATCAGCGCCTTGATGCGGCGGACGGCCGGGCTGTACAGATAGGTGTGGTCCACCATCAGCGTCAGCCCGCGCTCGCGGGCGAGGGCCAGCAGTTGCTCCCCTTCCGCCGAGTTGACGCACAGCGGCTTCTCGACGAGGACGTGCTTGCCGGCCTTTAGGGCCGCGGCCGCGAACGGGGCGTGCGTCTTCGGCGGCGTGGCGATGGCCACGGCCTCCACGGCCGGGTCCGCGAGCAGGTCCGCGAAGTCGGCCACTTGCTTGGCCGCCGTGTTCAGGCCGGCGACGGCAGCCAGGCGCGCCTCGTCGCGGTCGCACACGGCGACGAGTGTCGTCGCCCGCGAGGCCGTGAAGTTGCGGATGAGGTTCGGCCCCCAGTAACCGCAGCCGACGAGGGCGACGCCGACCGGGGCGGGTTGGGTGGTCATGATTCTCCTAAGCGGCGGCGCGGCCGGCCGCGGCAAGGGCGTCGCAGACACGGCCCACGTCCGCGTCGGCCATCTGCGGGAACAGGGGCACCAAGAACGACTCGTCGGACGCGGCCTCGGACACGGGCAGGGACACCCCCAGCCCGGCGTACGGCGGCTCGCGGTGGGCCAGCATGATGCCGCGCCGCGTCGATATTTGTTTGGCCAACAGGGCGTTCATCAACGCCAGGCGGCCGACCGGGGCGCCGGCCTTGAGCCGCAGCGGGTAGCTCTGGAAGTTCGGCTCCGCGTCCGCGGGGACGAACGGCGTCTCGACCCACGGGACGGCTTCCAGCCGGCGGCGGTACAATTCGGCCAAGTGTCGGCGCCGGCGGACGATCTCGGGCAGCCGGCCCATCTGGGCAATGCCGACGGCCGCTTGGATGTCCGTCATCCGGTAGTTGTACCCGACCATCAAGTAGCTTTCGATCACCACCTGCTTCGCCCCGTGCCGCTGGGCGTCGGTCACGCTCATGCCGTGCTGCCGGAGCAGTCGCAGCTTGGCGGCCAGCGGCTCGCTGTTCGTGGTAATCATGCCGCCTTCGCCCGTCGTAATGACCTTGCGCGGGTGCAGGCTGAAGCAGGCCATCACGCCGTCGCCGCCGACCGGCCGGCCCTTGTACCGGCTGCCGATCGCGCACGCGGCGTCCTCGACGACCGGAATGCCGTACTCGTGGCCGAGGGCCGCGAAGGCGGCCATGTCCGCGGGCATGCCGACCTGGTGGACGGGCATGATTGCCTTCGTCCGCGGGGTGACGGCCCGGCGGGCGGCGTCGGGGCACAAGTTGTAGGTGCGGGGGTCGATCTCCGCGAACACCGGCGTCGCCCCGGCGTGCCGGACCGCGTTGGCGGTGGCGATGAACGACATCGACGGGCAAATCACCTCGTCCCCCGGCCCGACGCCGAGGGCGACGAGGGCCAGGTGCAAGGCCGTGGTGCAGTTGGAGACGGCGACGGCTTCGGCGGTCCCGCAGGCGTCGGCGAAGATTCGCTCGAAAGCCGCGACTTGCGGCCCCTGCGTGAGCCAGCCGGACGCGATGACCTCCGCGGCGCGCCGCTGCTCCTCCTCGCCGACCCACGGTATCGCAATCGGAAGCATCGCGCCCCTTATACTGACGGCCCGGCCGCTACGCCCAGTTCCGGGCCTGCAAGTCTTTCAGCAGTCCCGCCGGCCCAGCGACGTGGCCGCGGAAATGGGCCACCAAGTGGCCGATGCCCTCGCCCAAACTGGTCCGCGGCCGGAAGCCGAGTGTCTCGACGGCGAGTGTCGAGTCGGCCAAGTGCCGGCGCACGTCCCCCGGCCGCGGCTCGGCCATGACCGGGGAAAGGTCCGCCCGGCCGGTGCGGTCCAGCACCTGGCGGGCGATGTCCAATATAGTCGTCTCGCGGCCTGAACCAAGATTAACGGTTTTCCCGGTTAAGGCCATCGACTCGGCCACGCGGCACAGCCAAAAGGCGGTGTCGGCCACGTAAATGAAGTCCCGCGTCTGGAGGCCGTCCCCGAAAATCGTCGGGGCGACGCCGTTGAGCGCCCACACGACGAAGCGGGGGATCACTTCGCCGCTGTCCCCCTCATGGTGGCTGCGCGGCCCGAAGTTGTTGAACGGGCGGACGACGGTCGTGTCCATGCCGTAGGTACGGAAGAAGGCCCGGGCGTACGCTTCGCCGGCCAACTTGGCCCCGCCGTAGACGGTCTCCGGGAAACACGGGTGCTCCTCGTCCATCGGCGCCCGCAGGGCCGTGCCGTACACCTCGGACGACGAGACGTGGACGAACCGGCCGACGCCGGCCGCCCGCGCTTCTTCCAAGAGGGTCAGCGTGCCGGTGGCGTTGACCTCGTGGTTCTCCAGCGGGTGGCCGATGGAGTGGCGGACGCCCCGGCAGGCGAGGTGGAACACGACATCGACGCCGGCCAAACTCTTCGCCACGGTCGCCCGGTCGCGGATGTCGCCGCGGGTGACTTCCAGCCGGCGGTCCCCGGCGTGTTGGCTCAGGTTGGCCTCTTGCCCGGCGCTGAAGTCGTCCAGCACCCGGACGGCCTTCGCGCCGCCCGCCAGCAGGGCGTCCGTCAGGTGGGAGCCGATGAACCCGGCCCCGCCGGTCACGAGCGCCGTCGCGTCTGACAATTTCATAGTGGATTCCCGGTCAGGCCGCGGGGAGCGATTCTTTCACGGCGTCGCACACGGCGGTCAGTTGCTCGCCCGTCAGTTCCGCGTACATGGGCAGCGAGAAGCAGGCGTCCATCACCCCTTCGGCCACGGAGAAGTCTCCCCGCTTGTGTCCCAAGTGGGCGTACGCCGGTTGGTACGGCACCGGCGTCGGGTAATGGAGGCCCGTGGCGATGCCCCGCTCCGCGAGGCGGTCCCGCAGAGCGTCCCGCGAGCCGGCCTTCAGTTGGACGCAATAGACGTGCCACACGGGCTCGTGCCCGGCGGCGACGCGCGGCAGTTGCAGTTCCGGCAGGCCGCCGAGCCGGTCCGCGTACACCTGCGCGTGCCGGCGGCGGGCGGCGTTCCACCCGGCCAAGTGTTTCAACTTCACGTCCAGCACGGCGCCTTGCAGGCCCTCCATGCGCGTGTTGAATCCGAGTTCGACGTGGTTGTGCCGGCCGTCCTGGGCGTGGTCGCGCAGGCGGGCGATGCGCTTGGCGATGGCCGCGTCGTCGGTGACGATGGCCCCGCCCTCGCCGAAGGCGCCGAGGTTCTTCCCCGGGTAAAAGCTGAAACTGCCGACGTGGCCGACTGACCCGGCCCCGCGGCCGTCCTGCGTCGCCCCGTGCGCCTGGGCGGCGTCCTCGATCACCGTCAGCCCGTGTTCTTGGGCGATGGCCATGATCGCCGTCATGTCGGCCATCTGCCCGTAGATGTGGACGGGCATGATCGCTTTTGTCTTCGGCGTGACGGCCCCGCGGACCAGCGCCGGGTCGAGCGTGTAGCTCACCGGGTCCACGTCCACGAACACGGGCGTCGCCCCGACGTAGCTGATGGCCCACGCCGTGCTGACCCACGTGAGCGGCGTGGTGATGACTTCGTCCCCCGGCCCCACGCCCGCGGCGATGAGGGCCATCTGCAAAGACGTGGTGCCGTTGTTCAGGCCGACGCAGTGGGCCGTGCCGACGAATGCGGCGAAGTTCCGCTCGAACCGCTCGACGGCCGGGCCGAGGATGAACGCCGCCGTGTCGATCACGTCGTCAATGGCGGCGCGGAGTTCGGCGGCGACGCCCCGGTTCTGGGCCTGCAAGTCGAGGAAGGGGACTTTCACGCGCCACCCCCGCCGCCGGGCGCTTCGCGCATCAGGCGGGCCGGCACGCCGGCGACAATCATCCCCGGCGCCACGTCCGCCGTGACGACGGCCCCGGCCCCGATCAAGGCCCCGGCCCCGATGGTGACGCCGCAGAGGATGACGGCCCCGGACCCGATGGACGCCCCGCGGCCGACCCGCGTCGGCACGACGGCCCAGTCCGCTTCGGACTGGAGTTCGCCCGCCGCGGTGGTCGCCCGCGGGTAGCGGTCGTTGATGAAGCAGACGTGGTGCCCGACGAAGCAGCCGTCTTCAATCACCACGCCTTCGCAGATGAAGGTGTGGGAGCTGATCTTGCACCGCGACCCGACGGACGCCTTCTTCTGAATCTCGACGAACGGGCCGATCTTCGTGTCCTCGCCGATCACGCACCCGTACATGTTGACGAAGTCCTGGATCTTCGTCCCCCGGCCGACGACCACGTCGGGGGCGATTTTCTGTAGCGGGCTGGCCGGGTAATTCACGGGAGACGCTTCCTGCGCAATTGGGGTGGGCGGGCGGGCCACGGCGACGGTTAAATGAGGAAGTGGTTATACACGAACCGGCGCGGGCGCGTCAATCCCGCCGGCCGGCCCCCAGATTGCCGGCCTTGCCCCGTTTGGCGATCACTTCGGGCGGCTCACCAGAGAACACGTTTCCAACAACTCCCGGATCACCCGCATCGGCTCGGCGTACCGCTCGTAGGAGATGCCGTCCACGGTGGCGGTGAATTGGCCGGTGACGCCGTCGATCAGCGGGGCTTTTTTCACCAGCCGTTCCAACAGGAACAGTTCCCGCTCCGGCTCGAACATGTCCGGGTAGACGCGGCCGGTGGCCAGCATGATGCCAGCCGCCAAGCCGATGCAGCCCCAGTTGGAAGTGCCGCTGACGATCAGGTGGTCCGTCGCCGTGCGGCAAGCGATTCGGTCGCCGTTGGGGATGTTCTTGGCGATCACGCCGCGGGGAATCTTGCCCATGCCGATCTCGTTGCCGCCGTCGCCGACGCCGATGGTCTTGTATTTTTTCGGCCCCTCGAAGAGTTGATGGGCCGGCCACGTCAGCGCGGTGATGTCGTGGCCGCGCATGGTGCGGTTGAGGCCGTCGTGGCCGGGGCCGCTGCGCTCCACGGCGATCAGGTGCGAGAAGGGGCCGACAGCCAACAAACTGTCTTTCCGCAAGTCGATCACGGGGTACTCGGTCAGGCGGCGGTCCCGCGTGCCGCGGTGCAGGGCGGCATAGCCGGCGCCGTCCGACGCCAGGACCACGGGGATCCGCAGCTTCCGCAACACGTCGGCGAGGAACAGCGCCCCGGGCGGGCCGTCCGTCTCGCCGACGGGCGGGTCGGCCGACGGGATCATGAAGCCGGTGACGATGCCGACCATCGTGGCCGCGCCGCGACTGGGGAACGAGGCGCAAGCCGCCGCGAAGTCGCCGGCCGTGGCGGTGAGGAGGTTCTCGGCCGGGTCGCGGTCCAGGCCACGGTCGCCGACGTCCACTTGGATGGTCGCTTGGATGCGGGCGAGCAATTCTTCAATGGCGTTCATGTGGATCGCCGATGGATGCGTTGGGACGCCGTTGGTATACGCCGATCTTGCGAAGGTGGGCAACCTGGGCGGCCGGATTCGGGTTGCCGGCCGCCGCCAAGGCGGGTAGCATCGCCACAAGTTACTCCACGGAACGGGAGCGGGGCGCGCGTGAAGATTCTTGATTGCACCCTCCGGGATGGCAGCTACGCCATCAACTTCCAGTTCACCGCGTTCGACACGGCCCAGATCGTCGGCGAGTTGGACCGCGTCGGCATCGAACTCATTGAGGTCGGCCACGGCGTCGGCCTGAACGCCTCGAACCGCGGGTACGGCGAGGCCGCCGAGACCGACGAGGACTACCTGAAGGCCGCCGTGCCGCGGGCCAAGCCCGGCCGCGTCGGCGTCTTCTGCATCCCCGGCGTCGCCCGCCTCGACGACGTGGACATGGCCGCCGACTGCGGCGCCGGCTTCCTCCGCATCGGCACCAACGTCGCGGACGTGGACTAGTCGGCCCCGTTCGTCGAGCGCGCCCGGAAGCGCGGCATGTTCGCCTGCTCGAACATGATGAAGTCGTACGCCACCGACCCGGACGAGTTCGCCAAGGTGGCCAAGAAATGCGAGCAGTTCGGCTCGCAAATGCTCTACATCGTGGACTCGGCCGGCGGCATGCTCCCCGAGGACTTGACCGCGTACTTCCACGCCATCGCCGACCTGTCTCCCATCCCCATCGGCTTCCACGGGCACGACAACCTGGGCTTGGGCGTCTCGAACACCGTCCACGCCATGAAGCTCGGGGCGGCCATTGTGGACACCAGTTTGCAGGGCATGGGCCGCAGTTCCGGCAACGCCCCCACGGAACTGATCGTCGCCGTGCTGAACCGCATGGGCGTCGCCACCGTCGACCCGCTGGCCGTCATGGACATCGGCGAACGGCTGGTGCGCCCGCTGATCCACCGCCGCGGGCTGCGGTCCATCGACGTGGTGTGCGGGCTGGCCCAGTTCCATTCCAGCTACATGGGCGTCATCAAGAAGACGGCCAGCAAGTTTAGCGTGGACCCCCGCAAGCTCATCATGGAAGTGTGCAAGCGCGACCGCGTCAACGCCCCGGTGGCCTTGGTCGAAGCGTGCGCGACGGAGATCAAAGCCGCCGCCCCCGTCGGCGGCGACGGCCTAACCGCCCGCTTCGAACTTGAAGACTACTTCGGGGACGAACAGGTGACCCGGCAGCGGGCGTCGTGACCATTCAACGCCCCACGACGGCCGTCGCGGGGCTTTCTCTCTCCCTCCAGGAACCCCCGTCGTGACCCCGGCCCGGCTGTTGGATTCGTTCGCCGCGTTCGCCGACCGGCCGTACCTCGTGGACGCGGCCTCCGGGCAAGCACACACCTACGCGGCGGTCAACGGCCTCTCGAAGAGTCTCGCGGACGCCTTCGCCGCCCGCGGGTTGAAGCCCGGTTCGACAGTCGCCTTCTTCTCGGAAAACTCCGTCCTCTACGTCGCGGTTTATCTCGCGTGTCTGCGAAGCGGGTGGGTCGCCGTCCCGATCAACACGACGCTCTCGGCCGGGGATATTGAATACATCCTCGGCGCGTCGGGGGCACGTTTGCTGCTCGCCTCCACGGGGGCCGAGCCGGCGATTCGAGGATTGGCGGCGAAGAGCAACATCCCCGTATTGCTGTTGCCGACGGCGGGGAAAGAATCGCCCGCCGCGTGGGCCATCCCCGAGAACCCGGAAGCGCTCGCCGAGCCATTCCCGGCCATCGCGGACGATGCCGTGTGGGCCGTCACGTTCACGTCCGGGACGACCGGGAAGCCGAAGGGGGTGCCGCACACGCTGGGGAGTCTCGGCCGGGCGGCGGCG
>JAYUGD010000199.1:0-2264 GCA_043767785.1 Zavarzinella sp.
AAGAGGTACGCCCAGCAAAAAGGGTGACGAAACAATTTCGTCCCCTTTCGTCGTTCTTCCGGCATCCCAGCGATTCTGATTCACTGAACACGCACACAACCACACCGTGCGAGGTTCAGCATGTCAACCGCCATTCGACCCTTGACGTTATCCGAAATCTCCGCGGCACTCCCCGGTGCTCGCGGTGCGAAGCGACTCGCGCCGTCCACCCTCACGCGATGGATTATCACCGGCTGCCCCGCGCGAGACGGTCAGCGCATCCGCCTGCCCGCGACCCGTTGCGGCTCGCGCTGGCTCGTGTACCAGACCGACCTCGACACATTTTTCGCCGCGCTCGCGGCAGACCCGATGCCGACGCCGCCGGTGCAGACGCCGCGATCCGAGACGGCGCGGAGCAAGGCGAGTCAAGCGGCCGGCAAGCGGCTCGCGGCGATGGGCGCGTAAAACGCAAAACGCTCCGGCTCATGACCGAGGTGCTGCGAGGATCGACGGACCGACCCGACTGAGGATGCACTGATGGTATACCGCAAGGATGCTCGCGTCAATTTGCGGCCGTGGCCCGACCAAATCCCCTTCATCAAAACCCCGCCGGGAATCCGCGACCTCAAGTCGCTGATGGCCTTCGACAAGCGGACTAGCGCGATCCACGAACAGTTTCGGCGGGCGGTCCACCCGATCGAGATCCCGCGCGCCGCCGACCAGCCTCGCACCGTCGTCGTCCGGCGACTCGCACCGGGCGTTCGCGTCCGCCTCTTCGAGGGGACGTCCCGATGACGCACGCCCCACCGCCGCTGCTTGCCGCCGCGCTCGGGTACGCCGCGCGGGGCTGGCGAGTCGTGCCACTCCATCCGCACGACGCCGCGACCGACGCAGGCAAGCGGCCCCGCCCCAAAGACTGGCCGAACGTCGCGACCGATGACGCCGACACCATCGCCGGCTGGTGGCGCGAGGTGCCGAACGGGAACGTCGGCGTCGCGCTCGGGAGCGGTTCCGGGATCGTCGGCGTGGACGTGGACACCGAAGAGGGGTCACGCTTGCTTTCGGAGATGAGCGCCGGCGACCTGCCTGACACTTGCGAGATGACAACCGGCAAGGGCTCGCGGCTGCTCTACACCATTCCCGACTCACTTGAGACGGAACCTCGCACCGTGCCAATCAAGGGAAGCGACGGGTCGGAGGCAATTCGATTCCAAGGAACGGGCGCGCAGTGCGTGATGCCCCCCAGCATCCACCCCAGCGGCAAGCTCTACGCATGGGTGGAAGGGCGCTCGCCGGATGACCTGCCCCCGGCACCGATGCCGGGCTGGTTGATTGTGGAGATGACCCGGCCAAAAGAGGCGCAGTGGGTCGAACCCCAGACGAGCGGCCCAGCGGACCGCTACGCGCCGGGTGCGGATTACTCCCGTCGCGGGAGTTGGTCGGAACTACTGACCGCGCACGGGTTCACGCCCGCCGGCGGGCGCGGCGACGTCCGGTATTACACGCGCCCCGGCAAGGCGAGCGGAGTCTCTGCCACTTTGGGACACTACAAGGCGAAAGATGGAACGCCCGCCCTGTACGTGTTCAGCGGCTCGATTTCGGCGCTCCCGGCGGAACGGTGTTACGACCTTTTCGGCGCGTTCGCGCGGCTGGAACACCAGGGCGATTTCACGGCCGCGGCCAAGGCGCTGCTCACCAAGGGCTACGGCACGCCGCCGGCATTAACGGGATTCAATGGCACCGACGCCGGCTCGCCGGCTGGTGAGTCTGCCGAACAGAGCGGCCCCCAAAGCGGCACTACGATCATCCTCGGGTTCTTCCACGAGCGATACCGGCCCGTCTTCAAGACCGGCAACACAATCCACACCGCGGGCGGCGCTGACGTGCCGATGAGCACGGCCGTCGCCGTGCCAACCTCCGCGCTGATCGAGCGGTTGACCGAGGCCGCGGACGCTCCGCGCTTCGCCACCGCCAGTGGCGGTGGGGTTAAGCGCGACGGACTGCCCGGCTTCTTCAGAAAGTGGGCTCCGGTTGCGTGGGGTGACTTGCTCCAGTCGCTTCCCGATGAGGATGGTGCCGCTCTGGGCAGCGGCACGGCCACGGCAGAAACGTTCCGGCAACTGGTTCGCGACGCCCTGCTCAGTCCGTTGAGTCTTGGCGACGTGATCGGCCATACAAGCGCGACGCAGGTTGAGCGGCGGTCTGTGATCGGGTGGTGCTCCAAGTTCGGCGTCCCGGGCCCCTGGCGATCCATTCGGGACTTCGCCGTCTGGTGCAAGCGCCGT
>JAYUGD010000200.1:0-2258 GCA_043767785.1 Zavarzinella sp.
CGCTCTCCGGCGGCCCGGACGGCGACTGGTTCTGGGCGACCGGCGCCGGCCTCACCCGCGATGTGACGGACAACACCGGCGCCGAACAGGTGAAGTAACGGCGCTCGACAGGGGGTCAGCGCAACTTCCACTCTTCGTTGAAGAACCCCGCGCGGACCGGCTCATCGGCGAGCGGCGCCGTGTCGCCGACTTTCATCACGGCCCAGTCGCCCAAGCGCGGGAACAGGAGGTAGTTCAACAGGGCCAGTTCCTTTTCGTGGAACGTGTGGCCGCTGTTGAGGACGACGTACCGGCCGTCGGCCAACGGGTTGGAGTGTATCAGGGCCGGGGCGTGGTCGGCGGCGGGGAATGCGTCGGTGCCCATCGTCAACGTCTCGGCCGTCCACTGCACCGGCAGCTTCGGCAGCACGCGGCGAATCAAGCTGTTGCTGCCGGGGTCGCCGAACAGGATCAGGTTGTATTGGCGAATGTCCTCGGCGGTCACGGCGGTGTCGTCCTTCACTCGAATCTCGCCGCGGAAGTAGCGGCTCCACTCGTACGCGAACCGTTTCAGGTTCGCGTCGGCCCATGCCTGCACCTTCGGGTTCCACGCCTTGCCGGTCCCGCGGACGCACAAGAACGGCGTGGCGAAGGCGTCATCAATCGGCCCTTGCAGACCGGGTCGCTTTCCGGTCAACGGCGTGGCGTCGAGGTCGCCCAAGCAGACCCATTTCCCGTCCTTACGGCCGATCACCAACTTCTTCACTTCCGCGGGCAGGGGAATCTCCACGCCTCCGACACGCAGACGGCGTTTCGGCCCTTGCAGCACCGGCGGCAGCAGGGCGAACGAAGTGATGTTCTTCGGTTCTTTCACATCGACCGGGCCGTCCTCCGCGACGGTCGCTTCCAACTCGGCCCGGCGGTAGTGTTCCTCAAGGCCCAATACGCGGAGCCAATGGCAATCCGCGTACTTGAGCGTCCATGTGACGAAGCGGAGGTGTTTCGGGGCGTGGTCCAACCCCTTGTTCACGTACTCGCCGATTTGCCGCATCTGTTCCGCGTGCGTCTTTGGGTCGATGACGTGCCCCGTCCCCGGCGAAATGAGGTTGACCATTTTCAGGCCTTCCTTCTCCATCGCTTTGCCCATCAACACATGGGCTTGGAAGAACACGTCCTTGTCTCCCATGCAGGCGATGGCCGGGACCACGCCCGCGTTGGCGGCATAATCGACGGAGTCCAGCATGTGCAGCGCCCGCTCCTGATGAATCGGCAGCGGCCCGACTTTTACGAAATTGGGCAACGGTGTCCGCGAGAACTCGAACGTGTCCACGTACCCGCAGTACGGCCCGAGGGCGACGAACCGATCCGGGTGTTTCAGCCCGAGGTGCCATGTGCCCGATGCGCCCATCGACATGCCGCGGAGGACGATCCGGTCTCGGTCGATCTTGTACTGCCGGCACACCGACTCGATGGCCTCGAACACGTCCGTCTCGCCGGCCCAGCGGTAACAGTTCTCCACGCGGCCCAGCGGGTGGAGTTCGATGAAATTGGCGTCCGGAGCATTCGTCGCTGGCGCGTCCCCCTCGTCGAAGCGGTTCATGAATTGCAATTCGCTCAGGCCGACGGGCTTGCTGCTACCGTGCAACACAACGTCCAACCGGATCGGCTTCGCGGGGTCGTACCCGCGCGGCACGATCACCCCGAAGGGCTGGACCGAACCGTCCACCGCGGAGGTGTACCCGCGGACGACTTTCCCCTTTCGCTCGGCCCACGGGTGTTTGCCGGCGGCCAGCGCTTCCGTCCGCGCCAGCCCGCGTTGCAGAGCCTTCTTGACGAGGGCGGTGCCGGCGAGTTCCAATTTCGGCTCGTAGCGAACCGCCCACACGGCGCCCTTGAGAAACACTTCCGCATCGGCCAACAGGTCTTGTTGTTCCGACGTGCGCGCCCTCTCAGGGCCGAGTTTTTGAACACGTTTCGCCAGCTCCCGCGTGTCGCGGTCAATCAGTTCCTTGTCCGTCGGCTCGGCCGCCGAGGCAGCCAAGCACTGTAGTAGCATCCCGACAAGGACGGCCAGCGCTCGCACGATTTGAGCCATGTTCGGAACTCTCCCGCATTGATATTTCCCCCGCAGTGTACCACCCCCGAAGCGCCGGGGCGAGGACGATCAAAGCCGCTACCATGAATCAAGCCACTTCTCACCCCGCGATGCGACCCCATGACACCGCGCTTCTCGTCCCTCGTTTCTGTTTTTGCCCTAGTGGTCTCGGTTTCGCCCATCA
>JAYUGD010000201.1:0-2256 GCA_043767785.1 Zavarzinella sp.
AACGGCCGAAGCACACTTGCTCCCCCTCTCCGAAGCGGAGAGGGGGCCGGGGGGTGAGGTTGCCTTTGCGGCCTGCGCGACGCTGCTGACGGCCCTCGCTCCACTCCGAAGCGTCGCGTCGCGGCTAAACGGGTTCTGAACGATCAGTTGATTCATCACAGGTGCTGAACCACACATGCGAAAATCCTCCCTCCTCGCCGCCCTCCTGCTCCCGGCCCTCGCGGCGGCCCAAGACATCAACGATTCCACCGAGAAGGCGATGAAGGCCGCCGGGGCGAAGGCCGCCCCATGCGTCGCCCGCATCGAGACGACCGGCGGGTCGGAGGCCGTCTGGACGTCGCGCGACCCGCGCAAGAAGGACGGCGGGGGGGACGGGGGGAACGTGATCTTCCGCCGCGGGACCGGGGCGACCACCGGCCTCGTCGTGGACGCCAACGGGTACGTCATCACCAGCTCGTTCAACTTCATCGGCAAGCCGACCGACATCTTCGTCACCGTCCCCGGCAAGCCGCGGGCCGTCGCCAAGATCGTCGCGTCCGACCCGACGCGGATGATGACCCTCCTCAAGATCGACCAGACCGGCCTGCCGGTGCCGGAGGCGTTCCCGAAGAAGGACATCGAGATCGGGGCGTGGGCCGTCGCCCTCGGCCGGACGCTGAACCCGAACCTCGACCTGCCGCCGTCCATCCACGGCGGCATCGTCAGCGCCGTCAACCGCGTGTGGGGCCGGGCGATCCAGGCCGACGCGAAAATCTCCCCGGTGAACTACGGCGGCCCGCTGTGCGCCATCGACGGCCGCGTCATGGGCCTGATCGTCCCCATCTCCCCGACCGCCGAGACGGAGCTGGCCGGCTTCGAGTGGTACGACGTGGGCATCGGCTTCGCCATCCCGCTCGAAGACATCATGAAGATGCTGCCCAAGATGAAGGAGGGCACCCCGGAGAAGCCCGTCACGCTGCGGGCCGGCATGCTCGGCGTCACCTTCCGCGAGCCGGACTTCTACACGACGGGCGTGACGGTGGACACCGTCTCCCCCGACAGCCCGGCCGAGAAGGCGGGCGTGAAAGCCGGCGACCTGATCCTCGAAATCGACGGCAAGCCGGTGAAGAACCAGGCCCAGTTCCTGCACACCTTCCGGCCGAAGTACGAGGGGGACTTGGTGTCGCTGGTCGTGAAGCGCGGCGACAAGCAGGAGAGTTTCAAAGAGATCAAGCTGGCCGGCACGCAGGCGACGCAAGACCCCGGCTTCCTTGGCGTCTTCCCGATGCGGGACGACCCGGAACTCGGCGTCGAGGTGCGGGCCGTGTACCCGAACTCCCCGGCCGCCAAGGCCGGCCTGAAGCCGGGCGACCGCATCCTGAAGATCGTCCCCAAGCCGGCCGGCGGCGCCCCCGCCCCGAAACTCCCGCCGCAGGCCGGCCAGTTCGCCGGCCGCGACCAGTTCCTAACGGCCCTGCAAAACTTCGCGGTCAACGCCACGCTCACGCTGGAAGTGAAGCGCAAAGACGGCGGCAAGACGGACAATGTGGACGTGACCCTCGGCAAGGCCCCCGAGGACGTGGTCCCCGAGTTGCCGGAAGAGTCGTCGAAGAAGTTGGCGATGACCCCGGTGAAGCCGGTCGGCCCGCAACCCAAGAAGGAAGAGCCGAAGAAGGAAGAGGCCAAGAAAGACCCGCCGAAGAAAGAGGAGCCGAAGAAGGAAGAGGCCAAGAAGGACGAGAAGACCAAGACCGGTCTGCAAAAGATCACCGGCGAGGGCGCCACGGGCCGCAGCTACTGGGTGTTCGTGCCGGACACCTACGACAAGAACGTGTCGCACGGCCTGATCGTCTGGCTGCACGCGGCCGGGCGGGACGGCCGGGACGCGGACGACATGATGAAGGTCTGGGAGCCGTTCTGCGAGAAGTACAACTTCCTGATGGTCGGCCCGACCGCCGGGGCCGCCGGCGGCTGGGTGGCCGGCGAGGCCGAGGCCGTCATGGGCGACGTGCGCCAGGTCCGCACGACTTACACGATCGACCCGCAGCGCGTGATTGCCCACGGCCAAGGCGTCGGCGGCCAGATGGCCTACTACTTGGCCATCAACCACCGCGAAGTGATCCGCGCCGCCGTCCCGGTCGGGGCCGTCCTGGCCAGCAACCCCAAGGAGCCGGTCGCCAACCAGCGCCTCTCGTTCCTCGTGATCGCCGGCGCCAAGGACCCCATCGTGAAGGACGTGCAGGAGGGCTTCAAAAAGCTCACCGAGAAGAAGTACCC
>JAYUGD010000202.1:0-2250 GCA_043767785.1 Zavarzinella sp.
AAATGGGTGCGGTTCGTGTTCAACATGTTGCGGGAAAATGATTCATCGGGTGACGAGATTTGCTTCAGTTTCGAGAGCGCTGTGGATCGTGTCTTGAACCCGTTCGAGGACATCTACGGGTACGCCACACTGAAGAACGGGTTCTTCGCCGCATCCGCGAGAGCAATCGAACTGGCCGGCTTGCTTCCACCGATTTCCAACACCATTCCCACAACGCAAGTCCGTTCAGCGGTCGTTTCCGATGACCAATGCGACCCACCCGCACCGGCCGCCGCTCTTACCGTGCCGACCCCAAACCCGATGCCGAGCGATTCACCTTTGGTGAAATTACTACGGATTTTCACGAACGGGCTTTCGGACGATCGGATGGAGAAAGCGGGCCAGGTGATGACCGACGAACGGCTGACCGCGAACGAAAAGTTGACCAAGCTTGACATCCTGATTCCGTTCCCCACCACGGCCTCGGCGGAGCAAATGGGGGAGATGGTGGGGGTGACGAAACAAGCCGTTTGGAAAACTGCTTGGTGGACGATCAATCGTAAGGGCGAGAAAGACAATGAAGTCGGCCGCCGTCGGGAAAAACATAAGGAACGGGCGGGGGGACACGAACCTGACGGACCGCAAGAGGATGGCGAGTAGCGTCAACCGGTTGACGGCAGGTTGACGCCGGGAAATTTCTAAACTTCTCCACGCCGTTCTGCGCAGGGCCGAACGGCTGGTTGCAATTTAGAGAGGTTGACGGAATTGGTTGACGCCGCCGGATTCGGGGTATCGGTGCCGCACTTCGCGACCCGTAACCCGTAGGCCCGGCGACCATGACGAACGAAGAACCCACCCCCCTGGCCCTGCGGCCCCGCGACGCGGCGAAGGCCCTGGGCATCTCCCCCCGGCACCTGTGGCAACTGACCAAGGACGGGCACGTCCCGTGCGTCCGCGTCGGCGCCGGGACGCGGCAAACCGTCCTGTACCCGCTGGCCGACCTGCGAGCGTGGCTGAGTGCAAAAGCGAACGCGGCGAAAGGGGGTGCGTGATGACGCCCCCCAAGTTCCGGGCCAAGAACCAGTCGCTCCAGGCGCACGCGGTCCGCACCCTGGACGCGGAACGCCCGATGACGCTCCGCGCCCTGTACTACCGGCTCGCGTCCGCCGGTCACCTCCCGGCGACCGAGGCCGGGTACGCCCAGCTCAAGCGGCTGACGAAGACGCTGCGGGAGTGCGGCGCCGTTCCGATCACCGGGGCGATTGTGGACCGCGTCCGCTCGACCCTGAAGCCGTCGAGTTGGAGCGGGCTGGCGGACTTCGGCGACACCGTCCGGCACGCCTACCGCAAAGACCTGTGGGCGCAGATGCCGCACCACGTCGAGGTGTTCGTCGAGAAGGACGCCATCGCCGGGACGATCCAACCCGTGACCAGAGAGTACGACGTGGCGCTGAACGTCATCCGGGGCGACGTGTCCATCTCGTTCGCGGGCGAAATCGCCGACCTGTGGAAGCGCGTCGTCAAGCCGATCTACGCCTACTACCTCGGGGACTACGACCCGTCCGGGTTCGGAATCGAGGACGAGTTGCGGAACAAGCTGACCCGGTACAGCGGGCGGACGCCGCACTGGGCGCGGCTCGGGGTGGGCGCGGCGGACTTCGACGCCTTCGACTTGATCCCCCTGCCCGTGAAGCGGAGTTCCCGATCCGACAAGTTCGTGGCCGAACACGGCACCGCGTGCGCCGAGGTGGACGCCCTGCCGCCATCGGAACTGCGGGCGCGGGTCGAGCGGGCAATCGAGGGCCACATCGACCAGAGCCGGTGGGAGAAGCTCCGACACGTCGAACACCTGGAGCAACAAGTTCTGATCGACTTGGTTGGGGACTGGAAGAAAACGGACCTAGGTTCGGTTCCTACCGAGTCCGGCGAAAGGGGGCGGTCATGACCCCCGTTGAACTGGTGCTGTCGAAGCTGCCCGGCGCGAAGCCAGTCGGCAACGCTTGGCAAGCACGATGCCCGGCCCATGAGGATCGGAATCCGAGTTTGACCGTCTCCGTAGGCGACGGTGGGCGGGCGCTGGTTCGGTGCCACGCCGGGTGTTCGTTTGAAGCCGTCGTTGCCGCCATCGGGTTGACCGCCCGAGACCTGATGCCCGCACGGGATACTCCGACGCCACGGCGGAACGGCAAACCGAAGCCGAATACGCCGACGTTCCCCACGGCGAACAAGGCCGTGACGGAACTGGAACGCCAGCACGGGAAGCGTTCGGCA
>JAYUGD010000203.1:0-2248 GCA_043767785.1 Zavarzinella sp.
CACGCGCACCGGAAATGGTTTTCGCCCCAACGGGGCGCCTTATCGGAGAGACAGGCGCCCCGTTGGGGCCAAAACATTGTGGTTGGCAATTTCAACCAGGGGCGGAAGCCGCCCCTGGCTATTTTCCCCCGCCCCGTTGGGGCGAAAACCAAGACTGGCCACTACTGCCTACTTCTTCTTCGGCGTTTCCTTCTTCGGCTCTTCCTTCTTCGGCTCCTCGCCCGGCGGGTACAGGGTCTTGATGATGGCGGCGCTGTCGCCGTTGTACAACCGGACGGCGCCCTCCTCGCCGCCGGCGGCGACGAGTTTGCCGTCCGGGCTGGCGGCGACGGCGTACTGGAAGTCGGTGCCGCCGGCGTAGCTCTTCTGGTTGCCGCCGTTGTCCACGTTCCACAACTTCACGGACGTGTCGCCGCTGGCCGTCAGGAACGTCGGGGTCTTGCCGACGAACACGAGCCGCGTCACTTGCTTCGTGTGGGCGTTGATCGTCCGGGCCTGTTCGCCCTTCTCGTAGTCCCACACCTTCACGTTGTTGTCGGCCCCGCCGCTGGCGAGGAACTTGCCGTCCGGCTTCCAACCCACGTCCAGGACGTGGTGCGTGTGCCCCTCGAACGACTTGAGGAACTTGCCGGAGGGCATCTCCCACACCTTCACGAACTTGTCGGCCCCGCAGGTGGCCAGCTTGGTGTTGTCCGGGCTAAAGCTGACGCCGAAGACCGTGTCGCTGTGCGTCGGCTTCATGTCCAGCAGCACCTTGCCGGCCGCGTCGAGGAGTTTCACTTCGCCGTCCTCCGTCGCGGCCCCGCCGCCGGTGGCGATGTACTTGCCGTCCGGCGAGTAGGCGACGGCCACCACGCGGTCCGCGAAGCCGACGACCGTCTGCTTCAGTTCGCCCTTGTCCGCGTCCCAGAACTTCAATTCTTGGTACGCCCCGGTGACGAGCGTCTTGCCGTCCGGCGAGAACGCCAGCGACTCGACCAGCGAAATGTGGGCGGCGACGGCCGGCTTGCCGTCGGCGGTCTTGAGGTTCGGGTCCACGAGCGTCTTGATGAAATCGCCGGTCCCCTTGTACAGGTGCAGTTGGTTGCCGCGGCCGGCGGCGACGATTCCGCCCGCGTTGATGCCCACGGCCCGCACCGGCTTCACGATGGCCGGCGGCAGGGACAGCACGACCTTCGGCTTGGCGATGGCCATGCCGACCGGCGGCTTGGCCCCTTGGTCGATCCACGCCTTGATGAGCGCCAGTTCCGGCGGCGTCAGCGGCGTCTCGTCCTTCGGCGGCATGATCGGCTTGATCTGCCGACTGCACATCTTGTACAGCGGACTCTCGGCCGACTTGCCGGCGACGATGGGCGGCCCCTTCTTGCCCCCCTTCATCAGCTTCTCGTAGGTGGACAAGTCGAGTTTGCCGTTAATCTCCTTGCCGGAGTGGCAGACGAAACACTTGTTCGCCAACACCGGCTCAATGTCCTTCTCGTAGACCACGGGGTCTTTGCGGTCGAGCTTGACCTCGGGGATCGGGTCCAACTTGGCGTCCTTCTTCTCTTGGGCGAGGAGCGGGGACGCGAGGAGGAGGGTGAGTAGAAAGCGACGCATATTTGGGGGTTCCGGTATTCGATTTCAAACGAAGATTTTTAACCACGAATAACACGAATAACACGAATAACACGAATCAAAATCCATTGTTCAAATTGTTTTGATTCGTGCGATTCGTGTTATTCGTGGTTAAACGGTATTTGAGTATTCACTTCTTCTTCGGCTCTTCCTTCTTCGCCGGCGGCGGCGGCGGGGCCTTCTCCACGTTCAGGTTGAACTTCCCTTCCTGCGGGATGGGGACGCCGTCGAACGTCGCGGTGGCGGTTGCCACGATATTTTGCAGGCTCACCGTCGGCACGTCGGCGGCGGCTTTCAGGACGGCTTTCACTTCCGTGGCCCCGGCGGGGATGGTCACGTCGTCGGCGGTGACGCCCTTGGCGTTGGCGGGGAGCGTGAACTTCACCTTGAAGTCCCCGGCGTAGTCGAACTGGCGTTCCACTTTGACGACGACCTCGGCCGTCATGCCGGCCTTGAGCGTGCCGGCGGGGGTGGCCGTCACCTTGGCCAATGACAGCGGCAACACTTTCAGCAACAACGGCATGGACGAGGTTTCGACCGTCACCGGCTTCTTGGCCTTGCCCATCGGGTCTTTGTCGTACTGGATCGGGGCGGTGGCCTTCAGCACGATGCAGTACGTCCCGGGCGGGGCGGT
>JAYUGD010000204.1:0-2248 GCA_043767785.1 Zavarzinella sp.
GAGAAGACAGGGGGCTGACGCCCCCCGCTCGCCAAAACCCCGTTCGCCAAATCCACTTCCCTTCCCATCTTCCCGACACGATTCCCCTTATCGGCGTCAAGCGCATCCCCGGGATAACCGATACCAATGGCATGACCGGGGTTTTCCCCCAAGGAGTCGCCATGGATTGGCCGTTGACACGCCGCACGTTGCTTCAAGGGGCCGCCGCCGTCGGCGGGGTGGCGCTCACGTCGAAATTCAACGAGGCCCAGGCGACCTTCCATCAGAAGGCCACGCCGGGGTGGGTCAAGGGGAAGATGACCGGGGCGATGGCCTGCGTTGAGGCCCTCATGCAAGAGGGGTGCGACTGCGTGTACGGCATCCCCGGCGCCCAAGAGAACGAACTCTGGGACGCGATGAAGACCAAGGGGCTGCCCTATCTGCTCTGCACGCACGAGTTCAGCGCGGCGGCGATGGCGGACGGGTACGCCCGCAGCACCGGCAAGCCGGGCGTGCTGGCCGTCGTCCCCGGCCCCGGCGTCACCAACTCGCTGACGGGCCTCGGCGAGGCCCTCGTGGATTCCGTGCCGCTCGTCGCCATCGTGGGGGACATCGCCCAAGGGGAGAAGTACCGGCCGTTCCAAGTCCACTGCCTCGACCAAGTGGCGCTGTTGAAGCCCGTCACCAAGGGAGTGTTCCACGTCGAGACCGTCGGCCAGATCGCCGCGGCCGTGCGGAATGCCTTCGCCCTCGCCGCCGCCGGCGAACCCGGGCCGGTGGCGGTCGTCATCCCGTACACGATGCTGATCGAGTCGCACGACTACAACACGCCGCCGGCCGACGCCCTCGGCACGCCGTTCGACGAGGCGGCCTTCCAGGCGTCCATCGCGCTGCTCTCGAACCGCAAGAAGAAGATCGGCATCTACGCGGGCCAAGGTTGCCTCGACTTCTCCGGCGAACTGACGGCCCTCGCGGAGATGTTGCAGGCCCCGGTGGCGACCAGCGTGTCCGGCAAGGGGGCGATCTGCGAGACGCACCCACTCTCCGTGGGCTGGGGCTACGGGGCGCAGGCGACCGGGGCGGCCGAGAACGTCTTCACCGCCATGTGCCACGGGGTGGACATTCTTTTGGCCATCGGCGTGCGCTTCAGCGAAGTGTCCACCGGCTTCTACGGGCTGCCGAAGATCCCGCACGTCATCCATGTGGACGCTAACGCGGACAATCTTGGCAAGGTCGTGAAGGCCGACGTGTGCGTCCACGCGGACGCCGGAGTATACATCGCCAAGGCGATGGAGTGCCGGGACCAGATCGCCCGCCCGGCCGACCCGAAGTTGGCCGACTGCATCGCCAAGGAGAAGATGGCCGACGCCAAGCGGCACGCGAAATTCGAGGGAAAATTCGGGGCCGACCCGATGGCCTTCGTGCTGGCCCTGCGCCAAGCCCTGCCCGAAGACGGCCTGACGTTCGTGGACGTGACCGTCACCGAACACTTGGCCGCCGAGGCGTTCACCGTCCACCGGCCGCGGACGTACTTCAACCCGACGGACAACCAGTCGATGGGGTGGTCCATCCCGGCGGCCATCGGCGCTCAGAAGGTCAACGGTGGCAAGCCCGTGGTCACGATCACCGGGGACGGGTGCTTCCTGATGTCGGCGATGGAGATGTCCACCGCCGCCCGCGAGTCGCTGCCGGTGAAGTTCTTCATCCTCGACGACCAAGCCTACCACTACATGCAGATGCTGCAAAAGGCCGCGTACCTGCGCACCACGGCGACGATCTTGGCCCGGCTGGACTACTCCGCCTTCGCCCAAGCGATGGGCGTGGGGTATCTGGAAATTGACTCGACGGGCAAGTTGGACTCGGGCATCCGCGCCGCGCTCGCCTATCCCGGCCCCGTGTTGGTGCGCGTGATTACTGATTACCGGGAGCGGAAGATTCGCTGGCTGGACGCCGTGCGGAAGCGGTACACCCGCGAACTGACGCCCGCCCAGCAGACGCGGTTTTTGGCGCGGTTGGGAAGCCGGGCGGTGGAGTTTCACCGGGCGAACGACTGATGCGGACGTGATGCACCGCCGCGAGGCGGTCTTGTTGGAGTCCCGCTTTTAAGCGGTCTTTGACCTTCCCGCCTCGAAAAGCAAGAGGACCGAGTCTTCGAAGGTCCGACCCCGTGGGCGAGAGGTCGTCACCCACGAAGGCGAACCTTCGAAGACTCGGTTCGCCGGCCGGTCCCGGGTGTCAGGGCCAAGACCGCTTAAAAGCGAGACTCCAA
>JAYUGD010000205.1:0-6399 GCA_043767785.1 Zavarzinella sp.
GTGGCCGTCCCCCCCGAAGTTGGTCGGCCGGCACACGGGCATGGTGACGAGTCTCGCCTTCACGCCGGACGGCCGCACGCTCTTGAGTGGTGGCTGGGACGAAACCGTCCGCACCTGGGACGTGCACGGCACGCGCCCGCCGACCGCGTTCACGTGGCCCGTCGGCCGCGTCAGCAGTCTGGCCGTCGCCCCGGACGGTTTGCGAGCCGTTGTCGGTGGCGAGACCGGCACCCTTTCCGCGTGGGACTTGGACGATTAACATGCCGCGCGCCCTCTCCCAATGTTCCGTTCACCACCTGCTCGACACCGGCGAACTCGGCGGCGGCAACGTGGTCGCGTTGACCACGGCCCGCCTGCTGAAGCCGCACCTCAACGAAAGCCACCTGTGGACAGACCCCGGCCCGGCTGAGGCAGTCGCCACGGCCGACGGGCTGACGTTGCACCACTTGGGCCAAACGAAGCTACGGGCGGCCGGCCGCATCGGCGGGAGATTTCTGGAATGGCGGCTCGGCCGACGGCTGCGAAAGTTCCAGCCCGGCATCGTTCATGTGTCGTCGGCGTTCCTGTACGGGCTGACGAACCGGGCCGCGAAAGGAAGCGGCTTGCGCCGAATCGTCCACGTGCAGATCGAAGACACGGCCCCGAACTGGCAATGGGCCTTCCGCGAGCCGCCGGACGTGATCATCACCTGCGCCCACTTCTTGGTGGCCGGCGTGCGGGATGCCGTGAGAAGCCGCACCCCGGTCATCTGCATTCCAAACGCCGTGGATGTAGACCGCTTTTCGCCGGGCGACAAACAAGAGGCCAAGCGGAAGGTGAACGCCCCTGTGGATCGCCCGCTCTTGTTGATGCTGGCGAACCTCGCCCCGCACAAGGGACAGTTGACTGCCATCGACGCCCTGGCCCGCGTCCGACAACGGGGCATCAACGCCGAGTGTTGGCTGGCCGGCACGGAACGCGGCGGCGGGACGATGTTCACCGACGAGTTGAAAGCCCGGATCGCCGCACTCGGCTTGAGCGACCGCGTGAAACTGCTTGGCCACCGAGCCGATACCCCGGACATGTTGCGGGCGGCAGACGTGTTTCTCCTCCCGTCCACGAACGAGGGGCTGCCGCTCTCCATCTTGGAAGCGCAGGCCGCCGGCGTCCCCGTGCTGGCGGCCCCGACGGCTGGCGTGCCGGAGACGATCACGGACGGCGAGACCGGCTTTCTCATCGCGGCCGACGACGCGGCCGGCTACGCGGACAAGATCGCCCTGCTGCTCGGCGCGTCGGCGGCGCGGGAGCGGATCACCGCGGCGGCGCTGGCCCAAGTGCGGCGGGAATCGACGTGGGCGGCATTCGGAGAGCGGATGCGCGGCGTGTACGAGGAGTTGGCGACCGCCATTCCGTCATGAGGCAATTCGACTTGGGCGCGGGGCCGATCACCCACTTGGCGTTCCGGCCGGACGGGAAGGCCCTCGGCGTCTGCTTCCACGGCGGCTTCGCCCTCGTCCCCGTCGCGGACATGCTGGCCGGGGCCGTCTCCGCCCGCGTCACGGCGTCGCGGGACCGCGTCGCCGAAATGGCGTGGCACCCGTCCGGCCGGTGCTTCGCGCTGGCCGGGGCCGAGGGGGTCGTGCAAATCCACGCGGCCGACGGGTACAAGTCGTGGGAACTCGTCGGCCTGCCCGGCCAGCACGGCCCGATGACGGCCGTCGCCTTTTCGCCGGACGGCCGCCGCCTCGCGATGGGCGGCGGCTGGTGGGACGAGCCGGGCCACGCCGTCGTCGTCACCGATTATTACTGGCAGCCCGAAGCGGACTTGGCCGGGCACGAGAACCAGATCGGCGCCGTCCTGTTCACCGGGCCGAACATCGTCGCCACCGGGGCCGCCGACCGCCGCGTGATCTTCCACGACCTCACCAACACCGGCGAGACGGCCGACATCCCCGTGACCGCCCAAGTCCACGCCCTTGCGGCCCCGCCGGACGGCCAACGGCTCGCCGTGGCGGTTGGCCGCCGCGTCGAAATCTGGCCGCTCTCCAAGCCGGGCTGGTACATGGACGGCCCGCGACTGGTGTGCCGCGGCCACGCCGGGTCGGTGCGGTCCGTCGCGTTTTCGCCGGACGGCCACACCGTCGCCTCCGCCGGCGAGGACGGCGGCGTCCGCTTCTGGAACGCCTTCACCGGCGCCGAGCAACTGGCCCTCGACCCCGGCGCCGGCCCCGGCCGCGCCGTCGCCTTCTCCCCGGACGGCCTGCTCGTCGCCGTCGGCGGCAAAGCCGGCAAGTTGGTCCTGCTGGACGCGGACTAATTGCGGCCCGCCGGAATTGGGTTATGATGGCGGGGACAGTTTCAGGGGAGTCGGACGCATGACCGCCGAAGTCGAACGCTTGAAGAAAGAGTTGGCCGCGCTGGACGCGGTCGAGCGGGAGGTGCTCTACCACTTTTTGGCGGAGAGACTGCCGGATGCCGCATTGGAGGACGAAGACTTGGGGGAAGTCGAGGCGGCGTGGGAAGCCGAACTTCACCGGCGAGCCGAAGAGATTGTGAGTGGGAAGGCCCATCTCATTCCGTCGGCACAGGTGATCGCGGAACTCCGCGCGAGAATTTCATGAAGAGGTCGTTCGCACCCGCGCCCGCACAATTTTCCCATCTTCCCCGTTTTTTCGTTGCGTCGGGTGAAGTTTTCGAGTCCGATGCATACTCTGGAAAATAAGTCTATACTTGACGCGCCACCCACTGAATAATGCACCGGACCCGCGAACTGTCCGGTATCATCCATAAAACTCCCTGCCCTCGCCCGTGGGAACTCGAACCGTTGGCCGTCATCCCGTGCATAACTTTTCAGGGGGCGCGTAATTGCCCCAGTCAATCGTGACCACAGAATTCCCATGTGCCGGGGGGCGGCGATGAGTCTGCCGATCCCCCCCGGGTTGAACGGGTCGGCCGGGCCGCCGTTGCCCGCCGGTCACGCCGCCCCGTTGTCGGGCGCCCAAGCCTTTCCGCACTTGGTCGACCTCGCGATTGCCCGCCAACTCCCCGCGTTCGGGTGGGCCGAGGCCGTCCCCGTTCTTGACGCCGAACTGGACCACTACCAGCGGGACGCGGTCGCGCGGGCGATGGCGACGCCCGACTTCCTGCTGATTCAAGGGCCGGTGGGCACGGGCAAATCCCGCGTCGCCGTCGAGATCGCCCGGCAGGCGGCCGCCCGCGGGCGCCGCGTGCTGTGGCTGTCCCCCGCCCGCGCCGGCGTCGAGGGAGCCGTGCGCCGGTTGGCCGGATGCCCGGACGTTTCCGTGCGGCGACTGCTCGGGCCGGCCGAGTCAATCGAGACGCTGGCCCCGGCGTGCCGAGACCGCACGGCCGAGTGGCGGGAACGCTCTCTGCTCGCCGCCCGCACGGCGGAACTTCACCACACGATCGCAGAAGCCGAAGATCGCCTCGTCGCACTTGAACCGTTGGCGACCGTCCTCGCGGAAGCCCGGCGGGTCGCGCCGTTGCTCGCCGAGAAGCGAGCGGAACTGGCGGCCCTGACCGCCCGCCGGGACGCGCTGCCCCAAGAGACGGAGCGGGACATCGCCGAGCCTGGTGACTCCCCGTCGTATCTGGTTCAGCGCCTGCGGAAACTCGATCAGCAACGGCAAAAGGAAGTGGCCGACCGCGACGGCGATCATCTCGCCCTCTCCGCCCGCGAAACGGCCGCCAAGCAATCGCGGGACGCGGCGGCGGCCGAATTGGAACTCCTTCGCCCGAAGACGGAAGCCGTCAAGTCCGGCGGACTTTTCTCGCTTGCCAAGTGGAAGGCGAAACTGGACGGGACGCTGCCCGCCCGGCAGGCGGCCGCCGAGCAGCAGTTACGCGAAGCAGAAGCCACGATGGCGGCCGTCGCCGCCGAGGCGAACCTGCTCGCGGAGGCCGAACGGAACGGCCGCGAAGACCACGCCGGCAAGCGGGCCAAGTTCTTGGCCGAAGAAATGGACCGCCGGGCCAAGGAACTCGACCAGCGGATCGCCGAGGCGTCAGCCGCGGCGGCCGCCCAGGAAGTCGTCCATCAGGAACAACTTGCCCGCTTGACGGCCGCCGGCCTCAGCGACCCGTCGTTGCCGGAAGACGATGTGGCACGGGAGGCGACCGCCGCGCGGCAACGACTGGAGGACGCCCGCGCGGCCGAGACCCGCCTGGCGGCCGACGGAACCGCCGCCCTTGCGGCGTGGAAGGCGACCGCCGCCATTGTGATCGGCCCCATCGACGCCCTGTCCGCCGTGGACGCGGAGAACTTTGATCTGCTGATCGTGGACGATGCGGACGGCCTTCCCGAGGCCGACATCGCCGCCGCCGCCCGCTTGGCGCCGCGGTGGGTGTTCCTCGGCGCGCCGCCGGAACGGCCCTTGCGGAACACGGCCCCCCGGCCGGAATTCTGGGGCCGCCTGTGGCACGCCGTCCACCACCCGCGCACGTGGGTGACGGAAGGGGAACACCTCGTGTGTCGGCTGCACCCGCTGACGGCCGCCGAGCGCCGCAAGTGCGACCGGGAACCCGTCGCGGACAACCCGTCCATTGAACTGCGCCTCGCGGCGTTCATGGCCGAGCCGGTCTTGGCCGAGGTCGCGTTCCCGGCGAACTGCAACGCCCCGGCCGCCCGCGAGTACCTGTTCCGCGAACTGGACGAACTCACCATTCAGCCGGCCACGCACACCCCGGCCTGGGAAACGGCCGCGGACCGCGTCACCTGCCGATTCACCCCGCCCGACGCGGCCGCCGGCCTCGCCCGCCACCCGGGCGGCGTCACGGAAGAAGTGCTGGACCTCGACACGCTGGCGATCCACTTCGCCGCGGCGGACGGCTGGACGCCCGACACGGCGCGGGAGTGGCTGGCGGCCCGCGGGCTGAAGCGCAGTCCCGGCCGGGCCGTCGCCCTGCGCCGGGCGCAACGCGCGTGCCCCGGCTTGGCCCGGTGGCTCAACGAGGCCTTTCGAATCGGGTACCACCACCCGGCGGAGGCCGGGCCGGATCACCACGTCGAGTTCTTGGCCGTGCCCGACCTCCGGGGCCGCCGCGACGCCGGGCCGGCCCGCCGGGCCGGCGGGGCCGGGTACGAAATCGCCCTGCACGAACCGCGGCAGCGCGGCTTGTTGACCGACGACTGGTCCGGCGCGCTGCCCGACTGGGGGTTCGTCAATTTGCCCGAGGCCCAAGCCCTCGTGCAGTTCTTGGAGAACCACCCGGCCCCCTCCGTCATCGTCACGTCGCCGTTCCCGGCCCAAGTGGCCGTGTTGCGGCGCCTGTTCGCCAAGTCGCGCGCGGCG
This sequence comes from Zavarzinella sp., assembly GCA_043767785.1. Classification (GTDB taxonomy): domain Bacteria; phylum Planctomycetota; class Planctomycetia; order Gemmatales; family Gemmataceae; genus Zavarzinella. Next base: position 5,292 of record JAYUGD010000205.1, read on the forward strand.
AACGTCCGGGTGATCGACCCCGCGGAGGCCGACGCCGCCGAGTGCGACTGGCTGGCGATCAGTCTCACGCGCAGCCACGTGTCGCGGGCCGTCACGTTCGGGGAGTCCCCGGCCGTCCTGCGGAAACTGGTGGGGTGCGCCCGCCGCAAAATCCTGTTCGCCGGCGACCCCGGCACGCTGTCCCGCCGGCTCCAGTGGGAAGGGCCGGTGGACCACTTGGACGGCGCCGAGGCCGCCCACGAGCGGGCGTGGGTCGCCGCCTTGGCCGACTGCCCCCGCGTCAGCCCGTCCCGCCACCGCCCGTCGCCGACGTCTGCGTAATTCGGCCCCGCCCGTCGGGCATTGACGGCGGGCGTGACCTATCCTGTATGATGTCAATTCCCGCCCCCCGTCACCGAGACGTGCCCCCGTGACCAACGGCCCGCCCCCCGCCCCGTCGCCGGCCCCCGCTTTCCGGGGGGAACGGCCATGAGTCCCGTCCCCCTTCGCCTCTTGTTCGTCGAAGACTCCGAGGACGACGTCCTCCTGCTCGCCCGCCACCTGCGCCAGGGCGGGTACCAGCCGATCTTCGAGCGGGTGGACACCGCCGACGGCCTGCGGGCCGCGCTGCACCGCGGCGGGTGGGAGATCGTCATCTCGGACTACTGCATGCCGCGCTTCAGCGGGCTGGAAGCGTTGCACATCACGCTGCAGGCGGCCCCGGACACGCCGTTCCTCCTCATCTCCGGCACGGTCGGCGAAGAAGTCGCGGTCGAGTCGATCAAGGCCGGGGCCTCCGACTACTTGATGAAGCAAAACCTGATCCGCTTCGTGCCCGCCATCACCCGGGCCTTGCGGGACGCGGCCGAGCGGAAGACGATGCGGCGGGCCGAAGCCGTCCTGCGGGAGCAGCGGTCGCTGCTGTCGATGATCTTCGACAACACGTCGGACATCCTGATCCTGTTCGCGTGGGACGCGGCCGAAGAGGCGTGGAAACTCGCCGCCGTCAATCGGGCGACGCTGCTCACCGCCGGCCGCTTGGGCCGACACCTGACGGAAGCCGACGTCATCGGCCGGAAACTGGAGACCGTGACGCCGCCGCTGTTGGCCCAGTGGACCGACGACCCGG
>JAYUGD010000206.1:0-2241 GCA_043767785.1 Zavarzinella sp.
GATGCAGCGGGCGGCAGTCGCACGGGCGCTCGTCGCGGACCCCGACGCGGTGCTGTGCGACGAACCGACGGGCAACCTCGATTCGGCGAACAGTCGCGAAATCCTGACGCTGCTGGCGTCGCTGCCGGAAGCGAACCGGCGGACCGTCGTCATGGTCACGCACGACCCCGCGGCCGCGCGCTACGGAACCCGCGTCGTTCACATTCGCGATGGCGTCATCGAGGCCGATGTGCCGGTTCCCCCGACCCACGGGTAGTACGCCCTGGGTGAGAAAGGTTGCACGATGCTCTCGCTGTACCGCATGCTCGGACTCCGCTATTTGGTCCACCGCTGGGACAGGGCCGGACTCATCGTCGCGAGCATCGCGCTGGGCGTGGCCACGCTCGTTTCGTCGCGGATTCTCAATCAGTGCCTCCAAACGGCCGTGACCGAAACGGCCACGCCGATGGCCGGCGGCGACCTGTACGTTTCCAACGGCGAACTCGGGGTCCATCGGTCGTTGGCGGACGACCTCCGCGCGGCCGAGGTGCCCGGCGTTCAGACCGTGCGTCCACTCGTTTACGAACGGGTCGCCCTGCCCGGCCAAGAGAGCAAGGCCGTGTTCGTCGGCATCGAGTTGAACTCGCAGATGCTCGCCGCGGAAAACAAATCCCTCGGCATGAAAGTGGAACTCACCCGCGACGGGTTGCGGCTGCAACTCATCCCGATTATGGTCGCAATCGAACAGGGGCACTGGGCCGAAGCGGGCGAACTCTGGCGTCGGCTGCCCGACACGCTGGTGCTCGTGAGCCGGCCGATTTACAACGAGCACAAAGCCCGCGGCAGCGCCGGCCGGCCGATCGCCGTGCAGATGGGCAACCGCAAAGAGAACTGCCTGATCGTCGGCGTGATGGACATCGACGAGTCGGCCCCCATCGCCGGACTCGGCCGCAACGTCATCGGCATGGAACTCGGCCAGTCGATCCGCTTCGCCCGACCGAGCCCGCGGGTGGATATTCACGCCGCAATCGTGGGAACCGCTGGCGAAGCCGTCTGGGATCAACTCCACCCCCCGCGGGTCAACCGCATCGACGTGACCATCACCCCTGGGGCCGATAAGGCCACCACGCAACAGTCGGTGAAAGACGTGGTCGTGGAACGGGCTTCCGTTCACACGCCCGAAGGGCAGAACCGCTCGACGCAAGAGATCGTCAGCGGGCTGCAAATCGGCTTCACGCTCTGCTCGGCCGGGGCGATGGTCGTCGGCCTGTTCCTGGTTTACAACGCCCTCGCGGTCACCGTCGCCGAGCGCCGGCACGACATCGGCATCCTCCGTTCCATCGGGGCCACGCGCTCGCAAATCATCGGCATTTTCGCGGCGATGGCGATCGCGCTCGGCCTCGTCGGGGCGGCCGTGGGCGTGCCCCTCGGCATCCTCATGGCGCGCGGGGCGACCTATGCGTTCAAGGAAGAACTCGGTTCGATCTTTTTGAACCCCGATGCCGACCCGGTTTGGCCGACGGTTTGGACCATCGTCCTCGCCGCGATTGCCGGGGTGGCGACGGCGACGTTCGCCGCCCTGTTGCCCGCGATTCAAGCCGCTACGCAAGACCCCGCCGACGCGGTCCGCCGCGTCCCCGGCGTGGCCGGCGGCGTCTGGAAGCACGCCCACCGCGTCACCTGTGCCACGCTCATCGCGGGCGGGTTAGTGATGATCGTCGCCCGGCACGATTTGCCACCGCGGATCGGAGCCTTCGGCGGCATGATGGCCGCACTCGTGGGGATGCTCCTCGCGGCACCGATTTTCGTCGGCCTTCTCGTCCGACTGATGCACCCGTTGCTCCGGCGCATATTGCCGATCGAAGCCCGCCTCGCCGCGGATAATTTGATTCGCGCGCCGGGCCGCACGGGCGTGGTGATCGGGGCCCTCGGGGCCGGCGTGGCCGTGATGATTCAAACCGCGGGCGTCGGTAGGAGCAACGAAGAACCGGTCGTCGCGTGGATCGACGAAGTGATTCAAGCCGACCGATTCGTCTTCTCTGGGAATCTGACCGAGGCGACGAGTTCGCAATCGCCGATGGAGCCGAACGTTCCCAAAGACTTGGCGAAATTGCCCGGCGTCGAGGGCGTGACGGCATTGCGCTACATGCGGCCGGAGTACAACGGCACGGTCATTTTCCTCGTGGCGATCGACCCGGTTCCGTACGCGGAGCACACGAAGAAACGCCGCACGACGAACCACGAAGGGCTCGACAAGTTGAC
>JAYUGD010000207.1:0-6393 GCA_043767785.1 Zavarzinella sp.
GTTGGTCGTCGTCGTCTTCTCGAAAGCCACCCTTTGCCCGGGTGGCTTCCGTCGTTACTGGAATTCACTTCGCCGATCAGCCAGTTCAAAATATGTGCATATCGCCGCGCGTTCGCGCGCTATCAGATGCCGGCGGCGTCAAGGGCGCGGCAGGCGGCTTCGTGCCCGCGGCCGGTGGGTTGAACCGTCTCGGGGATGGCGCGCCCGGAACGGGCGGCGGCGCACTCGGCAAGGAACCGCTGAACGGCTTCGCGGCTTGTCACCGTGCGGCCGGCGATGGACGAAACTTCCAACAGGATCACCCGGCCGCCGGCCCGCACCCCGTACCGGGTCCACCGCCAGATCGTCGGCGGCGCCACGGGGCGGTTGTTGCGGAGGCAGGGCAGTTCGCGGGCGGCCTGCACCAGTGAAATGAGTTGCTCGGTTTGAAGGTTGATCGGCATTTGATTCCCCGGTATCGCACCGTTGCGGGTGACTACCGGCAGTATTGGCTCTGTTTTTGGTAAAGCGCAAGCTGTAAAAGGTGGAAAAACGCCGAGAAGTGGGTAAAAGGTGGAAAAACGCCGAGGCCGGCGCCGGTAGGACCGCCGTCGAGCCGGTTCTCGACTTCGCGGCCTCCCGGCCTCCCCACTCGGGACGGCCGCCGCGTCTTCGATGCTCCGATCATCTCATCCCAACAACGTCGCCACCTTCTCGGCGAGGGCTTGATCCCGCTCGGCATAAATCTCCGTGACGGCCAGCCCCGAGTGCCCCAGAGAGGCCGAAGCCGCTTCGATGCCGACGGCCTTCCGCGCGGCCGTGGCGAACGAGTGGCGCAGTTGGTGGATGTGCCACCAGTTCGCGGCCTTCCACGCGACGGCCTCTTCCTTCGTGGCATCCTTGGGAACGGGCGACGCCTTCGCGCACGCGCGGGCGACGGCCCGCGCGATTGAGTGGGGCGTGTACCGATCACCGGGCGTCCGGGCCGGGTTCTTCTTCCTGACGTTCGCGTTCCGGGCGGCGTGCGACGGCCAAAGTTTGGTCTGGCGGTTCGCGGACTTCGCGGCGTTTTGTTGGGCCACCCACCGGGCCGGCGAGAAAATGTAGTCGTCGGCCGCCAGCCCCTCGGTCAGCGGCCCCAAGCAGGCTTGCCCCTTCGGCCCGATGGCGATGATGCGGGCGTGTCCGCGACTGGCGGTCTTGTGGTGCGTCGGCCGGTAGGTCCAGACGGCCTCGGCCCGGTCGATGTCCCCCGGCCGCATCACGCACGCCTCACCGACGCGCATGCCGGTCAGCCGCAGTAGCTGAACCATCGCCAGCGTCGGCGGCGGCAGGCAGGGGAGCGTGCGGTCGATTAAGGCATCCGGGACGGGCCGGACGATTCGCCCCTCCCGGCACTCCCCGCCGCCGCGACGCAACCCGCCGACTGCCGACAGGCCGAGCAGGACTTGCGGCGGGACGATCTCCCGTTCCACTCCCCACTTGAAGATCCGTTTGACGCGGCCGACGTGATGGTTCACGTTCACGCGCGCCATGCCGGCGGCGATGAACGCTTCCCGCACGGCCCGCAGTTTCAGCGGGCCGAAGTCGGCGACGGGGATTGATCCGTAGAGGCGGCGCAGCACGCGCAGGGTGACGCGGTGAGAACTCGTCTCGGCGGTCGGCTTCCCGTCCGGCCCCCGGTACTTCTTCTCGGCGAACTCCCAGAAATGCGCGGCCAGTTCCGCGACGGTCATGGGCGCCATGCCCCGCGGTTGGGCGGCGGGAACCGGGACGGACTCCCGGATCGTGCCGAACCCCTCGGCCAGCCATTCGGCGAGCGCCCGTTCGTAAGCGGCCTGAACGTCATCGGGGGGAGCTTTGCGGCCGGCCGGCCAGCTACCCAAGTAAATGTCCCGGCCCGACAAAGTGACCACCCCTTGGCGGGATGGCTTGTGTAAACGTAACCTCGGAATGCGTCTGGACATGCGGCGGCCTCCCCAGAATCCGGTAGATTACCGGGTTCTACCGGATCGTAAGCCGCACTGTCTCGCACGAGACAGGTAACGTAAAACCGTTCGGCCGAACAACTTAAACCAGATGCCCCCGGCTGGAATCGAACCAGCGACCCCCGGTTTAGGAAACCAGTGCTCTATCCCCTGAGCTACGAGGGCGGCGCCGTCACCCGGACACCGTCAGTCTAGGGGGAGGTTCGGGCATCGGGAACTCGGACGAGAAAACAAGACTCACCACAAAGGCACGAAGGTTACACAAAGTTTCACAGAGAAGGCGAAAAAAAAACTCTTCTCGTGTCTTCTTTGTGAAACTTTGTGTGACCTTCGTGCCTTTGTGGTGAGTCTTGTTTTCGTCTTTGCTGAGTTCCCGATCCCCGCCGTCTCCCGTAAATCAACCCCATGAGCCAGTCCTTCAAGGTCGTTATCACCGACTTTATCAGCCGAGACGACACCGGCCCCGAGCAAACGGCCCTCGGGGACATCGCCGCCGTCGCGGCGCTCGACGCGTACACCGAGGCGGACTTGGTCGGTAAGGTCGAGGACGCCGACGCCGTCATGCTGTACCACAACCTCGCCCTGACGGCGGCCACCATCGACCGGCTGCGCCAATGCAAGCTGATCGTGCGCTGCGGCGTCGGCTTCGACAACGTGGACCGGGTATTGGCCCGCAAGAAGGGCATCGCCGTCGCCAATGTGCCCGACTACGGCACCGAGGAAGTCGCCGACAGCGCCATCGGCCTCATGCTCACGCTGACGCGCGGCATCCACCAGTTGAATTCGATGCTGCGAGATACGCCCGGCAAGCCGTGGATGTATTCGCACGTCGCCCCGCTGCATCGACTGCGCGGCCGCGTGTTCGGCGTCCTGGGCCTTGGCCGCATCGGCACGGCCGCCGCGTTGCGGGCGAAGGCGCTGGGCATGACGGTCATCTTCTACGACCCCTACGTCTCGGACGGGACGGACAAGGCCGTCGGCGTTCGGCGCGTGGAATCGCTGGGGGAGTTACTGGCCGCCAGCGACGTGCTGAGTTGCCACAGCTACTTGTCGGACGAGACTCGGCACATTATCGACGCGGCGGCGATCCGGCAAATGAAGCGCGGCTCGTTCCTCATCAACACGTCCCGCGGCGGCGTGGTGGACACGTCGGCCATCCCAGAAGCCATCGTCAGCGGGCAGCTTGCCGGGGCGGGCCTCGACGTCCTCGCCATCGAGCCGCCGACCGAAGACAACCCGTTGATCGCCGCGTGGCGCGACCCGAAGAACCCGTGCCACCACGCCGTCATTGTGAATCCGCACTCGGCCTTTTACTCCGTCGAGGGCTTGCTCGACATGCGGGTGAAGGGGTCGGCCACGGTGCGGAACGCCCTGCTCGGCAAGCCCATGCGCAACATTGTGAACTGACATCTTGGAAGGGACTGGAATCATGCTGGACGCGGCCGCGACGAATTGGGTCATCGACGTCACCGAAGCCACCTTCGAGGACGACGTGCTGGCCCGGTCGAAAGACACGCTCGTCCTCGTGGACTTCTGGGCCGAGTGGTGCGGGCCGTGCAAGCAGCTCGCCCCGCTGCTGCACAATGCGGCCAAGGAAAAGGCGGGGGGCTTCGTCCTCGCCAAGGTGAACATCGACGAGAACCAGCAACTCGCCTCCTATTTCCGCGTCGAGAGTATCCCGACGGTGCTGGCCTTCCTCGGGGGTCAAGCCGTCAACGGGTTCCAAGGGCTGCTCGGGCCGCAGGAACTGGAAGAGTTCCTCGGCGGCCTCGGCGTCATCGGCGGGGAGCCGACGAAAGACCCGTACGCGGACGCGCTGGCCTTGGAAGAAACGGACCCGGCCAAGGCCGAGGCGTTCTACCGCACGATGCTCGGCGAAGACGAGAACAACGGCAAGGCCCGCGTCGGGCTGGGCCGCATCTTGGTCGCCGCCGCGAAGGACGCCGAGGCGCTGGAAATGATCGCCCCGCTCGGGGACACCGGCGACCACGGGGCCGAGGTGGTGAAGATTCGCCGGACCGTGGAAATGCGCAAGAACGCGGCGACGGCCGGGGACGAGAACGACCTGCGGAAGAAGATCGCCGCCGCCCCGGAAGACCCCGCCTTGCGGCTGGAACTCGGCACCGTGCTGGCCACCCGCGGCGACTACCAGCCGGCGATGGACGAACTGCTCGTCGCCGCCGAACTCGACCGCGAACTCGGCCGCGGGGCGGTGCGGGAATTGATGGTCAAGATTTTCGAGATCATCGGCGTCCGCAGCGACCTAGCCGACGAGTACCGGGACAAGTTGCGGGCGCTGCTGTATTGACCAAGTAAACCACAAAACCGTTGAACCACGAATGACACGAATAGCACGAATAGAAATTATTTATTCGTTCTATTCGTGTTATTCGTGGTTCAACGGTTTTGATGAGCTTTGCCCTACGGCCGCAGCCCGTGCTTCCGCATCAGCGTGGCCGTCGCCTTGTAGGCTTCCTGAATCCACTCGTCGATTTTGGCCGGTTCCGGCGAGTACTCCAATTCGATGCTGACGGCCCCGTCGATGCCCAACTCGCGGATCTCGTCCAAGTAGGGGCCGAAGTTCACGACGCCGCGGCCGGGGGGCAGGTCGCCGTGGACGTTGCCGTCGCAGTCGCTGATGTGGACGTGGACGGCCTTCCCCCTGAGCTTTCGCAATTCTTCCGGCTTTACGCCTGCCAGTTGCAAGTGGGAAATGTCGATGTTCGCCCGGACGGCGGGGTGATTCACTTCGTCGATGAACTTCACCATGCTGGTCACGTCGTTCAGCAGCGACAGCTTGAACGGCTCCAGTTCCAGTGCGATTTCCAACCCCAAGTCGGCGGCCGTGTTGCCCAGCATGCGGGTGTTGCGCACGGCCGTCGCCCACTGCTCGGCCGGCGGGATGACCTGGCGTTCCCAAATGTACTCCCCGAGGACGAGCAACAGGTTTTTCGCTTCCAGTTCGTAACAGAGGTCGAGGTAGGCTTCGCAGCGGTCGATGTGGAAGCGCTGCACGGACGGGTTGAAGTCGATGAGGCCGGTCGCCACGCACGCCACGCTGACGACCGGCAGCCCGGCCTTCTCGCACTCGCGGCGGATCAGCCGGCGCTCCTTGGCGTCGATGTCCAGCGGGTCGGCGAAGAGGTCGATGGCGTCGAAGCCGATTTCCTTGGTGCGGCGGATGCCGTGGGCGGTGCCTTGGCCCGCCTGCGCCCACGCGGAATTGATGAGGCCGAGTTTCATGGGAGAAGACCGGGGGAGGGTGGGTGTCCCCGAGATTGTATCGACGGCCCCCCGGCGGCGAGTTATCCTGAACCGCACGACTCCCCACCCGCGGACCCGGCATGTACTTGGGCATTGAAATCGGCGGCACGAAATTGCAGGTCGGCCTCGGGGCCAACGACGGCAAACTGGCCGGGCTGTGGCGGGGGACCGTCGATGTCGCCCGCGGCGGCGAGGGCATCCGCGAGCAACTGGCGCGGGCCGTGCCGGACCTGTTGGCGTCGGCGAATGTTAGCCGGGACCGCGTCCGCGGGCTGGGCATCGGCTTCGGCGGCCCGGTGGACGACCGCACGCAATCCGTCATCAAGAGTCATCAAATTCAAGGGTGGGACAACTTCCCACTCGGCCCGTGGCTCGGCGAAGCCTTGGGCATCCCCACCGTATTGGGGAACGACGCGGATTCAGCCGCCTTGGCCGAAGGGACCGTCGGGGCCGGCAAGGGCATGGACCCGGTCTTCTACATGACCATCGGCTCCGGCATCGGCGGCGGCCTGTTGATCGGCGGTAAAATCGCCCGCGGCACGGGCCGCGGGGCCGCCGAGATCGGCCACTTAAAAGTCCGCGACCCCCGCGAAGCCGACGGCCGGCTGGACACGTTGGAGAACATCGCCTCCGGGTGGGGGATCGAAAAGCGGGCGAAGCACATGGCCGCCCAATTCCCGGCGCGAGCTGCCGGCCTCATTCAACTCGCCGGAACCGCGGGCAAGATCACCGGGCACACGGTGGCGACCGCCGCCCGCGAAGGAGACTCGCTCGCGTTAGAAATGTTGGACGACGTGGCGACGGCGCTGAGTGACGCGGTGTGCGCGGTCATCGTCTTGGTCTGCCCGCAACGCTTTGTCATCGGCGGCGGCGTGTCGCTCATGGGCGAGGAATTGATCTTCGGCCCGCTGCGCAAAAAGGTCGCCGAGAAAGTGTTCGCCCCGTTCGCCGGGCTGACGGACATCGTCCCCGCCGAGTTGGGGGAAGAGGTGGTTGTCCACGGGGCAATCGCCTTGGCGGCGACGACGTTCGGAAACAAGTCCGCCCCGTAGCATGCGGGGGCTACGGGACGGACGCCCCGGAGAAATTAGAGCGGTTTCAGTTTCCGTGTGGCGGCCGGAGTGTGGTGGGACCGGCGTCCCGCCGGTCACTTTTGTCCCGA
>JAYUGD010000208.1:0-6386 GCA_043767785.1 Zavarzinella sp.
CACACGTCTTGCTCTGTTGCCCACAACACTTTTGGGAGCAACCCTTCGATGACCGCACCTTCCGACCGCCCCCGCGTCCTTGTCGTCGATGACAACCAAGACGTGTGCCAACTCCTGTTCAGATAAGACAAGAGAAGAACTTCACCACAGAAGACACAGAGGGCACAGAGAAGACAAAGACAGAGAGATCCGCAGATTAATCAGATGCCCGCAGATAGAACCACATCAGAATGGCTTTCATCTGCGGGCATCTGATTGATCTGCGGATAATGTACTCTCTCGGTTTTGTCTTCTCTGTGCCCTCTGTGTCCTCTGTGGTGAAGTTCTTCTCTTTGCTGAGCGCTCTCATTGCCAGCCGCGGCGGCGGAACAGCACGGTGGCCAGCGTGACCCAGCCGGTCGCGAGGGCGGCGCTGGCCCCCAAGTTGAGCCAGTGTTCCTTGCCGAGTTGGTTGGTCAGCGTCGCGTGCAACAGGCGCGGGGCGTGGTACTCCAGCGCCAGCGGCGGGATCACCGTGATGTTGTTCTGCTGGCACACGAGCATCACCATCGCGATCGCCAGCATGTAGCACAGCGCGCCGAGGCTGGCGGCCCGCTGCGTCTTGGCGAGACAGGCGATGGTGATGCCGATGCCGAGCGTGCCGAACGAGAAGATGACCAGCGCCAGCCAGAAGAACGGCCGGGCCAGCACGCCGGGGTTGTGGATGCCCGCCAGCATCGTCGCCAACGCCATGCCGAAGACCGGGTAGAACAGGAACTTGGCCGCCAGAATTTCGAGGGCCGTCGCCGGGCTGAGGGCTTGGGCGAGCAGCAGGCCGCGCTCCCGCTCCTCGCAGGTGAGGGACGGCATCAGGTAGACGCAGGTGAAGCACAGGGAGAACATGACGAGGGCGGTGGCGATGGCCGCCCGAATGTCGAGCGTGCCGCCGGTGACGGGGACTTCCTTGAACTCGACGGCCGGGATGGCCAACGACTTCCCCGGCGAGGCTTGGGCCACGTAGCGGGCGAACAGGTTTTGGAAGGCCTCGCGCTGCGCCCAAAGCTGATCCGTCTCGCCGACGGCCGGCGTCAGCGGGGCGCCCGTGTTAAGCGCCTTGGCCGCCGTCTGCTGGAAGAAGCGGTAACTCTCCCGCCAGAACCACTGCTCGTAGATGGCCATGCCGGCCCGGTCGCCCTCGGGGTGACGAATCCACACGGCCACGTTCTGGTGCCGCGGGGAGGCGACTTCGGTCCGTATTTCAATGCCCACGGTGCCGGGGACGTAGCGGATGCGCTCGTCCGGGCCGATGGGGTGGGTGATCTTGTAGAAGAGGATGTTGTTCTCGAACCCCTGCGGCACGGTCTCCCGCAGGTGGGCCACCCACGCGGACTCGTCGTCGTACCACAGGATGCAGTGGTGGATGCCGCCGACGAGCGGGATGGACTTCTCCTGGTCCCCCCCCGCCGGGTTGAGGGCGGCGAGCAACAGCGAGGCCGTCACCAACAGGCCGGCGAGGGCCAGCCCGCCGCGGGTGGTCGCGTGGCGGAGGGCCTCCTTGTGGAGCAGCGTCTTCAGGATTCGCCAGCGGATCACGGCGGGGGTTGCTCCTCACTCGAACTCGGTGCCGGTCAACTTCAAAAACGTCGAGTGGAAGTCGAACTCCCGCGTGTGCATGTTGCCGATGTCCCCGGACGCCGTGAGGGCCGCCAGCTCCCGGCGCTGGGCTTCGTCGTCCAGGTCGAAGGACACCCGCTCCCCGTTGTGCCGGGTCACGTCCACCTTGCGCTCGGTGTTGTTTTGCCGCAGGTTCAGCGGCGAGTCGAGGGCCACCAGTTTTCCCCGGCACATGATGCCGACGCGGTCGCAGATTTCTTCCACTTCCTTCATGTTGTGCGTGGTCAGCAGGACCGTGTGCCCGGCCTTCACCCGCTGCCGCAGGATGCGGTGGACGATCCCGCAGGAAGCGATGTCCAAGTTGGCCGTCGGCTCGTCGAGGTACAGGATCGGCGGGTCGTGCAGCAAGGCCCGGGCGAGCAGCAATTTCTTCTTCATGCCCAAGGAGTAGCTCTTCACCGGCACCTCGGCGGCGTCCGACAATTGCACCATGTCCAGGCACTCTTCGATGCGGGCCTTCGGGACGCCGTACAGGTCGGCGAAGATCTTCAGGTTCCGCCAGCCGGTGAACTCGTCGAAGTGGTTGTCCCGGTCCGGCACATAGCCGAACAGGGGTTTGACTTTTTGCCACTGGGAGACGGCGTCGAACCCGCCGATGGTCACCCGGCCGCCGTCGGGCCGGCGCTGGCCGATCAGCACGCGGACGGTGGTGCTCTTGCCGGCCCCGTTCGGCCCGAGCAGGCCGAACAGCTCCCCCTTGTACAACTGGAGGTCGAGGTTGTCCACGGCCCGGTAGGCGCCGTACCGCACGAGCAGCGCGTCCAACTGAATCATCACGCGGTCGAGCATGCAGGGGGCCGGGAGGGCGGGCGCCACGGGTGAGTCGCTAGGGGAAAGAATAGAACCCGAACCGAGGGGGAGGGGCGATTCCGGGGGGATTTTTAAGCAGACCGGCCGGCGTCGGGTCACACCGGCGGCGTCCGCGGCATCCGGCGTGACGCATGGATGACGGCGATGACCTGCACGTCCTCCCCGCTGACGCGGTACAGGATTCGGTACGGGTGTTCAAACACCTCGCGGGTGTCTGGATTCCCATACTCCGGCACTTCCGCCCCAAAGAACGGCTGACCGTCCAAGGCCACGGTGCGAGAGATGATGCGGCCGGCCAACGCCTGGGCGTACCCCGGACTACTCCGCGTCAGATAATCTCGAATGTCCCTGAGTTGGGCCGCCGCTGTTTCGGTCCACGAGACGCTCATGCGGGGAGTCCGAGACGCCGCCGCACTTCGTCGACGGGGAGGAGCCGCCCGGCGTCACAGTCCGCCAGCCCGGCTTCGATGGCTTGGCGGACATAGATTTGGTACTGCAAGTCTTCCCATGTGGCGTCGGGCGGCAATTGATCGACCAGCCGATGCGCTTCATCGTGAACAGTGGCGACAGCCATTCGGCCCTCCTTACACATGTGCGGAATCATTGTAACGCCGCCCGCCCGCGCGGTCAGTACATCTCGTACACGTGTTCGCCGCCGTGGGCCGGGTTGCCGACCAACTTTTTGCTCCGCATGTCGATGGTGAAGTCCAAGTGTTCCATCGGAATCTGCCCGAGCAAAGCGGGAACACTGTCCGGCACCTCGATGACGTCCATCGTGCAGGACCGGCCCATGACCGTGAGCCGGACGGCGTCGTACAGCGTCGCCTCCCCCGGTCCGGAACTGCTGGTGACGCGCTTCGTCATGACTGGTTGTAGGCCCAGTTGTTGAATCACCCGCGTCGGAAGCGACAAGAGCGTCGCGCCGGAATCGACCAAGGCATCGGGGACGACCACGCGGCGCACAAGGTCGGCTGACAGGGTTCCGTGGCGCACGGCCCACAGGTCGCCAAAATTTTCGATGAGCAATTCGACAACAACGCGACCCATGACGCACCCCGGATGGTGAAGTAATCCTTGTGAGGCATTATACGGCATCGCGACATCCTTACTTCTTCGCCACCGGCGGCCGGAACCCCCGCTCGACCTTGTCGTCCGGGTCGGTGGACACGGGGCCGTCGCGCCAGAGCCAGCGCATCATTTCGGGCATGATGGCCCCGCCGAATTTCTGGCCGTGGTTGTTCATGCCCCACGAGTAGTTCACGTCGTAGCCCTTTTTTGTGAGGGCCTTCATCAACTTCACGTTCTGGGCGAACCAGTCCCACGTCTCGTCGTACTTGCCGTTGCGGACGCCGCGGTTGTCGTTGCGGCCGTCGCACAGGTAGACGCGGAGCGGCTTCTTGTCGGCGGCCAGCACGAGGTCTGCGTACTTATGCCCGCCGCGGATGTTGGTGAAGCTGCCGACGTTGCTCAACACCTTGCGGAACTCGTCGGGCCGCTCCCACGCCACGGTGAACGCCGCGATGGCGCCCGAACTCGACCCGCCGATGCCGCGCATCTCGGGGTCTTTCGAGATGGTGTAATCCTTGGCCAGCGCCGGCAGCAATTCCTCCGTGACGACACGGGCGTACTTGTCGTCGAGCGCGTTGTACTCCTGCGGCCGGTTCGTGTCCTTGTCCCCCCAGTTCGACGGCGTCGGCTCGGGTTGGTCCGGCCGGCGGCCGGGGTTGATGAACACGCCGATCATCACCGGGATTTCGCGGCGGTAGATAAGGTTGTCCATCACGTTCTGCGCCCGCATGTCCCCCTTCGGGTTCATGAACGCCTGCCCGTCCTGGTAGACCATCAGGGCCGCCGGCACCGCCGGGTCGTACTGGGCCGGCACGTACACCCAATAAGTGTGCTGCGTGCCCGGATACGCCTTGCACGGCAACGTGAACGGCCCCTTGATCTCTCCCTTCGGCACGCCGTCCTGCGGCAACGAGTCCGGCCCCAGTCGGTACTGCGAATCCGGGTTCGCGGCCGCCGGCGCCGGCGGCTGGCCGCCCTTCTCCTTCGGCGGCGCGGGGACCTGCGCGAGGGCGATCACCGCCACCCCGACGCCACAGACGGCCAACGAAATCGCCTTTTTCATCCGGACTCTCCTCGGGCAGTTCACGAGCGGCGGCTATTGTACATCACCGCGACCCGGGCGGCGTCCGCCGCGCCCTCACTTCACCCGGTCCTTCAAAATCACCCGCGCCGCGTTCCACCCCGCCGCCCCCATCACGCCGCCGCCGGGGTGGGCCGCCGCCCCGCACAAATACAGGCCACGAACCGGCGTCCGGTAATTGGCGTAGCCCGCCACCGGGCGGAAGGAGAACATGCTGGACATTGTCATCGCCCCCTGCATGATGTTGCCGCCCGTGAGGCCGTAGACCCGTTCGAGGTCCGGCGGGGCGAGGATTTGGCGGTCGATCACGGACGCCTTGAAGTTCGGGGCGTACTCGTTCAGGATGTCGAAGCAGCGGTCGGCGAAGCGGTCGCGCTCCGCGTCCCACGTCGTGTCTTTCAGGTGGTACGGGGCGTACTGGATGAACATGCTCAGGATGTGCTTGCCCGCCGGGGCGAGTGACGGGTCCACGGCCGTCGCCATCGTGCATTCGAGCATCGGGTTGGCGGCCGGCTTGCCGTACTTGGCGTCGTCGTAGGCGCGCTCGATGTACTCCAAACTCGGGCAAATGTGCATGGTGCCGTGGTGTTGCGGACCGATGCCGGTTCCGGGCAGACACTTGAACTGCGGCGGTTCCGAGAGGGCGACGTTGATCTTCACCGTCGCGGAGGCGTAGTCGATCTTCTTCACGGCCGCGACGAATTCGGCGGGCAGTTCGTCTTCGGTCATGAACTTCAAGAACGTCAAGTTGCAGTCCACGCTGGACGCGACGACGGGGGCCGTGAACTCGGCGCCGTCTTTCAACGCCACGCCGGTCACGGCGCCATTCTTGGAAACGATGCGCGCCACTTCCGAATTGGGCCGAATCTCGACGCCGTAAGACCTGGCGGCGGCGGCGGTCGCTTGGGCGATCATGCCGATGCCGCCCTTGACGTAGCCCCATACACCGCGGACGCCGTCGCACTCGCCCATGACGTGGTGGAACAGCACGTAAGCCGTGCCGGGGTGAGACGGCGGGGCGAAGGCCCCGATCACGGCGTCCGTCGCCAGTGTCGCCTTCAACTCTTCACTCTCGAACCAGCGGTTCAAGATCGGCGTCGCCGCCCCGGTGAGAATTTCGACGGCCTCCGTCGCCGTCTTGCGGCCGAGCTTGCGGAACCCCAGCCCGATCTTGCCGAGCTGCATCAGGTTGCCGAGGCCCGAGAACGGGTCCGGCGGGATTTGCGTCAGTTGCGGTTCGAGGAAGTCCGCGACCCGCGTCAGCATCTCCTCGTACTTGGGGTAGTTGTCCGCGTCCTTCGCGGAGAACTTGGCGATCTCCCGCCGCGTCATCTCCTTGTCCGGCCCCATCATCAAATATCGGCCGTCCGGGAACGGCGAGAACGACGACGGGCTGCGCGGCAACATTTGGAAGCCGTGCTTCTTCAACTCCAAGTCGCGGATGATCTCCGGCCGGAACAGGCTGTTGACGTACGCGGCCGTGGACACCTTGTACCCCGGCCAAATCTCCTCGGTGACGGCACACCCGCCGAGCACGTCCCGCCGCTCCAGCACCAGCACCTTTTTGCCGGCCTTGCCGAGGTAGGCGGCCGTCACGAGGCCGTTGTGCCCCCCGCCGATGATGATGGCGTCGTATCGGGTGGGGGTCATGGGGGAGCCTCAGAGGTGTGATGATGGAAGCGGGGTGACAGCCATTATTGGTGAGGGGGTCAACGGGAAAGACAACCTCACCCCTAACCCCCTCTCCGCGGCGGAGAGGGGGAGCAAGTGGGCG
>JAYUGD010000209.1:0-2237 GCA_043767785.1 Zavarzinella sp.
TCGTCGAGACGGCCAAGGTCAAGATCGGGCCTTGGCCCGCCTGCGGGTCGTACAGGTTGTACCCAGTCCCGCCGTCGGCCGTCGAACCGGCCCCGAAGGAGGCGATGTCACCGGTGGTGTCGCCGATGGCCATCGTGTCGTTGCCGTCGCCCATCTTAATGGTCGCCTTGCCGGTGAAGGTCACCGAGATGTTGCGGGCGATGTTCAAGGTGTCGTCCCCGCTGGCGGTGTCGAGGGCGAACGTCTTGGCGAACGAGGCGTTGTCGATCGAGACGGTGTCGGCGGCCGACCCGGTGTTGATCTTCGCGATGCCGCCGACGGTGACGCCGTTGAGGGACACGGAGTCCGCCCCGGCCCCGGTGGTGATCGACAGATTCTTGGCGAAGACCGTCTTCGTCGCGCCGATGTTGCCCGCCGTCACGGAGGCGTCGCCGGTGCCCAACGCGAAGGTGGCGTTGCCGCTGACCGTGGTTCCAAAAATGTACACGTAGTCGCCGCCGGCCCCGCCATTCAGTTTCAACTCCCCGGCGACGGAACTGCCCGCGGCCGCACTTTCGAGGTCCAATGCCGTGGCGTAGCCGGTCAGCGACAGGTTCCCGCGGAACGTCGCCGTGCCTTCGAAGTTGCGAACGTAGGCCTCAGCCACGGACGACGCGGCGGTGACGTTCTTCTGGAACGTCTTGTCACCTGTGGAGTCCAAGGCCACCCCGGCGCCGTCGGGGCCTTTGAGGGACACGACGCCGTCAACGGTGACGCTGCCGTCGCCGGTGATCTTCTCGAACTGGGCGAAGCTGGCCGCGGACGTCGCGGAGACCGTGGAGAAGTAGTGGGCCGCGCCGGTGGTCATGGCGCCGTTGTCGTTCACGAGATCATTAATGACCGCGGAGGAGCGCCCGTTCACGCTGACCGAGCCCTTCAAATCCGCAGTCGTTCCGCGGATTTCCAAATAGGCCGACCCTTGCGAACTCGACACGCTCACCGGCCCGGTCACCGTGGCGGTGAAATTGTAGGAGCCGACGTTGGCGGACGCGCCGTTCGCGCCCGTTACTTGCACCCCGCCGACGGTGAGCGCCCCGCCTTGGTTCAAGTTAGCGCGGGCGTTTGAATTGTTCACCACGACGCTCTTTTTGACGGTCGCGGCCCCGAGGTCCACCGCGGAATCGCCGTTCTTGCCTTTCACGCTGATCCCGCCGGCGGACACGTCCAGAGCGCCGCCGGTCCCATTGACATAGGAATCGCCGTTCAGCCCGGCGTCCACCGTGATGCCCGTCGGCCCTTGGACCTTCGTCGTCCCGAATGTGTTGACGGCGATGTTAGACCCGACCCCCTTGGCGCTGACGTTGCCCGTCACGGTCGCGGCGGTCAAGGTGACGATGCCGTTGGCGTCCGCCCCGTACCCGAAGTCCGCGGTCACGTTCTTGGTGACGGTCACCGTGTCCAACGTCAAGTCGTCATTGCCTTCCAACCCGGTGTAGGCGACGCTGTCCACGGATCCGTTGTTAATGTCGAACGAATTATTTCCGATGTCGCCATCGAACGTCACGTTGCCGGTGACATTCGTCGCCCCGGGGGCCGTCGCCATGCCGATGAGATTGGTGTTGCCCAAAATCACCGTGTCGCTGCCCTCGCCGCCGGCATACGAGAATGAGCCGAGGCTCATGGCGGCCGACTGGTCGGCGGAGTCCGTCAGGGTGAGCGTGTTGTTGCCTTCGCCCATGTCGGCGCTGAACCCGCCCGTCAGGTTGAGCGCGTAGAAGCCGGTCACCGGCACGAGTTGCGACACGTCGTCGTTGCCGCCCTTGAGGATGAGTTTCACGGCGGTGACGCCGGCGAACGTGGTGGCCACGCCGGCGGCGTTCGTGGTCATGCCGTTCATGATCGACGTGGCGCCGGTGCCGGTGACGACGATGTCGGCCACATTGTCCTGGATGGTGAACGTGTCCGCTTCATCCGTCCCCGTCAGGGTCAGCACGCCACCGGCGATGACGCCGGTCACGAGGGAGGCGGGGACTTCCCGGCCCTCCAGTGATTCGAGAGTCAGGCGGGCGGCGCGGGGTGCGGGGGGACGGTGTGCCATGGAGAGTGCCTTTGCAAAGAAGTCGGGGCGCGGAAACAAGGCGGCCGCCCCGAGTCGGGCGGCCGCCGTGATACTTTAGAGCAGAGTTCGAGCGGGTGTCGCATCCGAGGGGACGGGCGACGGCCGTTTACCTCACCCCCCGGCCCCCTCTCCGAAGCGG
>JAYUGD010000210.1:0-2237 GCA_043767785.1 Zavarzinella sp.
TGTCAACGCATTCGGGCGGCCCTCGCGGCGCCGGTTGGAGAGGGCCAGTCATGAAAGTTGCCCGGCGTGGCACGGCGGCCGTGATGTGCGTCATCGGCCTGTTCGGCGGCGGGTGCGGCGAGAAGAAAGTCGCCACATCTCGCTCGGCCGGCCCGGCCGAAACGTCCGCCCGCGAGTCCGAGGCGAGTCTGCTGGTCACGCTGGAGACGGCGCCCGACTTCGAGCGCGTGAAGGCCGCCCTCACGCAACTCGACACGCTCGACCTCAGTGTGAAGGACCGGCCCCAGCCAAGCGCCGACGACGTGAAAGAAACAGCCCGCACGCTGCGGCTCACCGAGGCCGAGGCCGGGGAGTTCGCCCAAAAAACGTTCACGCCCGCCGACGCCGCCTACTTGGACCAATCCCTCTTGTTGCGGGCCGCCGTGCGGGCGTTGGACCTCTCGGGCAAGGCCCCGCCGGAACAGGCCCGGCTCGTGTTCGAGTGGGTGTGCCGGACGGTGTACGTCAGTGACCGCGTCCCATATCCCGGGGCGCCGGGGCTGACGTTGGAGGCGGGCCAAGGCACCGTCCTCGGCCGGGCGTATTTGATTTTGGCCGCGTGGCAACAGATCGGCTTGAACGTGTGCTTCATCGGGCCGAAGGCGTTCACGGACGCCGCCCCGTTCGCCCCGAGTCAAGTCCCCGGTGAGCCTCCGACGACCGCCCCGGTCAAATTGTGCGGCGTCAAGGTCGGCAAAGACCTCTACTTGTTCAACCCCGCGACCGGCGAGCCTCTCCTTGGGGCGTCCGGCAAGGGGCCGGCGACGTGGGCCGAGCTGACGGCGAATTTAGAGTTGGCGAAGGACATCGCCGGCGTCGGCCAAATCTCCCAATGGCAAGTGTTCTACGCGGCCCCGCTGCAGAGCCTCACAGCCCGGATGGCGTGGCTGCAAGAGCGTGACCCTGGCCACGTTGGCGTGGCGCTCGCCGTCGATTTGCAGAAGGTCATCAAAGAATTCCGAACGGACATCGGCACACCGGCCGTTCATTTGTGGCTGCCGGAGACCGACCCCCTGTCCGTCTCGCCGTGGCGAGTGATGGAGCGGTACACGGAGGGGGAACGCCGGGCGGGGCAGCCGACCCCGCTGCGAGACGAGCACAGGATTCAACTCGTGCCGCTCGAACTCCTGCCCCAAACCAATCTGGCCGGCCTGCCCTTGGGGAGCATCCGCTTCGAGTACGCCGTCCCGTTCATGAACCTGCACTACGGCCAGAACGCCGCCATGCAGCGCCTGATCCGCGGCCAGTTCAAGGAGGCCACGTCGCAACTCAGCGAGGTGCGCGCGAATGCCGACGCGGCCAAGGTCCGCGCCGGCCAAGACCCGCTACTGAAGGCCGATTTCGCCAAGTGGGGGGACACGCTGCAAAACCTGTCGGCGAACGTGGAGCGGGCCAAGAAGAACGACCCGGCCGCCGAGCCGGCCGCCCGGCAGGCCTTGGATCAATTCGTCCGCCAGCCGCGGAACGTGGACATCCAGCGGGCGTGGGTGATGGGCCACGCCGCCCGGCCGCTGTTGGCCGAAACCAGTTACCTGCTGGCCCTGTGCGTCCACGAGCGGACACTGCGGCTCCAGGCCCGGGCCGCCGCCGCCGACCCGGCCGCGTGGAAGGTCGTGCTGGACTGGTGGGACCGCTACTTGGACGCCTCGGCCCTAGTCAGCGCCCCGGTCAAGGGTCGGGACGAGCAGGCGAAACGGCTGCGCGCCCAAGCCGTCGCCCTGTCCGCCAAGAAGTGACTCACTCCGCGAACCGCTCCGCGAATTTCTCGGCGTGGTCGCGCAAGAACTTGGCCAGGTCCGCCGCGTTGAGGTGACTCGCCTGCGTGAAGCGCAGCGAGATCGTGTCCCCGCCGTCGGCCCGGTCCGACTGGATGTGCGGCTCGACCCCCAAGCCCTCCAGCCGCGACAAGTTGAACGCCCCCGGCTTGCCGAGCAGGCGCAATTCCAAGTGTTCGGGGTCTTTCGTCTTCACGCGGCCCCACGCCTTGCTCGCCCCCTCCATTCGCAGCGTCACGTACTCGCGCGCGTCCCACTCGACGGTCACGGCCTTCACTGCCTTGGTGACGACCTTTAAGAGTTCGGGCAGGATCTTGGTGTCCCACACCGTCTTTTTGCCCGGCGGGAAGCCCTTCGGCCCGAGGTGCCAGCGCTCGCCGTTGACCTTCCACGGCATCACGTCTTCCAGCGAAGTCGAAATGT
>JAYUGD010000211.1:0-6346 GCA_043767785.1 Zavarzinella sp.
CCCATATCGTTCGGGCAAGCGAGACGCTCGCCCTCCCTCGCAAAGGAGTTTCCCATGACCCGCCTCGTTCAGTTCGCCTCGGTCGGTTTGTTTGCCCTGCTCCTCGCCGGCTGCGCCCCCAGCCAAGCCGACATCGAGAAGTCCGTCCGCACGGAGATGCAGACCCAGTTGGGCGTGACCGTCTCGGCGGTCGCGCTGACGAAGCAGGCCGACGGCAGCTACGCCGGGACGGCCACCGCCCAGAACGGCGACGTGTACGACGTGACCACGCTCCCGCCGTCGGGCAACAAGATCGAGTGGAAGGCGGTCCAAGGCCAAGTCATGATCGAGAAGGTGCTGCGCGACGGGATCAAGCAACAAATGGGCGGCGACGTGAAAAGCCTGCAACTGACGAAGTCCGGGGCGGGCACTTACGCCGGGACCGCTGACCTCACGTCCGGCCAGAAGATCAAGGTCTCGACGCACATGGAAGGCACCACGCTCAAGTGGGAAGCCAGCCCGGCGACCCCGTAAGCGACCTCGCGGCCGTCGCCCCACTTCTACGACCCGGCCATTTGTGCTAACGTGAATGGGCGACGGACGTACCCTTTCGGAAAGGCGATTCGTGGACACAACGACCACTTTGCAAGCCGTCCAGGCGTGGCCGCCCGGCGAGCAACTCGACTTCCTCTTCCGCGCGTGGGACCAGTTCATCGACGGCGGCCCGCAGCCGGAACTGACGGAGGAAATGCGGGGAGAACTCCGGCGGCGACTCGCCCGGCACGACGCGGACCCGACCCGCGTGCTGACGTGGCAGCAAGTGGAAGAATACGTGAGGCGGCCGCGGTGAGCCTCCCGGTTGTCTACATCCACGAAGCGCGGGACGACCTCAACGCCGTCTACGCCGATTACGAAGCGAAACTCGCCGGGTTGGGGGACCGCTTCTTGGCCGCCGTGCGGGACGGCATCTCCCGCTTCGCCGACGCGCCCATGCTTTACGGGGTCGTCGATCAAGACGTTCGAGCCGCCCCGCTGAAACGATTCCCGCACATCATCTTCTACCGGGTCGAGACCGACCGAACGCTGATTGTCGCCGTCCAAGACGGCCGCCGAAGTTGGGCGTCTTGGCAAGGTCGCGTTTAGGCCGTGTTCACGGCCCGGACAGGAAATCCGATGTCGCTGAACCTGCCCCTGTTGACCGGCCGCGCGGTCCAACTCGTCGCCCTGCACGAGTCGCACCGGGAGCCGTTGCGCCAAGCGGCCGATGACGCCCGCATCTGGGACTTCATGCCCACGCGCGGCGACGGGCCGGCGTTCGACCCGTGGTTCGACGAGGCGCTGACGGAACGCGACGCCGGGCGGCGGTGGCCGTTCGCGGTCCAACGACTCGTTGACGGGCAATGGGTCGGCAGCACCAGTTACCTCGACATCACCCCGCGGCACCGGCGCGTCGAGATCGGCTCGACGTGGTACCGGCCGGACGCCTGGGCCACGGCCGTCAACCCCGAGTGTAAACTCTTGCTGCTCGCCCACGCCATCGAGACGGCCGGCGTCAACCGCGTGTCACTGGTGACGGACTCCCGGAACACCCGCTCCCAAGCCGCCATCGCCAAACTCGGCGCCACGCGGGAAGGCGTGTTGCGGTCCCACATGGTAACGCAAGGGGGACGCATCCGCGACAGCGTGGTGTTCAGCATTGTGACCGCGGAGTGGCCGGCGGTGCGGGCGGGGTTGGCGGCGCGGGTGGCGGCGGGCCACGGACAGAACCCCGTTTAGCCGCGACGCGGAGGCTTTGCGGAGTGGAGCGCGTTCGCTGAAACCCGAAAGACACCTCACGCCAAGTTGCGTGCGGTTTCATTCGGGTTCCGGTCCGCGCTCCACTCCGAAGCGTCGCGTCGCGGCTAAACGGGGTCTCTCGGACCCGTGCGGGCGAAATGAGTGGTGGGCTCGTGCGAGGACGCGGATGAACAACGCAACGGAACCCGTCGTGTGGCAATTCCCTGCCAGAATGTCGTATGACGCTTCACGACGACCGTTGGAGATGGAACAACTCCTGGGCCGGCGAGTCGCCATTTCAGACGATGCGTTAAGCCAAGTCTCGAAAGTAGTCAGGAAATCCGCGGCTGGGCTCAGAGCCCCGGAGCGGCCGTTTGCCACGTTCGTTTTTCTCGGCCCCAATCGCGACAAGAAGATTGCGTTGGCTCGCGCGTTAGCAGGGCATTTGTACGGTGACGAGTCAATGCTTGCCCACTTTGACTTGGCCAGGTTTCAATCGGCTGACGCGGTTGAACGCCTCCTCGGCGGGCCACCGATCGCCGAAGGCGAATTGAGCGCAGTCATCCGACGTTCACCGTGTTCGGTGATCCTGTTTGAAGAAATGCGGATGGCCCACCGAGGTGTGTGGAGTTTGTTCGTGCAAATTTGCGAAGAGGGCAATATCAGCGACGCAATAGGCCGACCGCTCGATTTCAAAACCAAGATCGTCAGCGCCACAACCGATGTTGGCGGCAACCAATACATGCCAGGGACGCTGAAATCCGACGATCCGGAAGGCTATCGCCAAGCTTGGACTACGATCCAAAAGGAGATTGAACAAACCTTTACAGACCTTTTTCGTCGGGTCGAGCCAATATGGATCGGAGCGGATTGACTGAGAGACTGTCCCACAAGCCCGGATTTTCCCTGAAAATCACGGGAAAAGACGTTGTTTTTGGGGCAAAACAGGACTTGTGGGACAGTCTCTGAGTGAGGGCCGAATGACGCCCGTTGACTGCTGACCGTTTATGATAATGATTTACCGTATTGGGTTCCTTCTCCCCGAGTTCTTTCCCCCATGCCCCAGGTCGTCGCGTGCCCGGCGTGCGGGTGTCAACTCAACCTTCCCGAGGCCCTGTCGGGCAAGCCGGTGAAGTGTCCGAAGTGCGCGCGCACGTTCACGGCCCCGGCGGCGGGCGTCACCTGCCCCATCTGCTCGGCGGTCGCCCCGGCGGACGCGGAGTCGTGCCCGGACTGTGGGTATCATTTGCAGGGCCCGCAACCGAAGCCGACGGAAGTGGAAGACAAGCCGAACGTCTGCCCGAACTTGGCGTGCGGGACGTTGAACCCGCCGGGGGAGCGGTTGTGCCGGCGGTGCAATACGCCGTTGCCGGGGGCGGTGGGGCAACTCGTCGCCGGGCGGTTCCGCATCGACCTCTCGCTGGCGACGGGCGGGTTCGGCATCGTCTACCGCGGCACGGACATGCGGACCAACGAGGCCATTGCCATCAAGGAGATGATCGCGGCCGACCCGAAAGAGTTCCAACTCCGCAAGACGTTCTTCCGGCGCGAGGCCGAGATTTTGACGGCCCTGCAAAACTGCGCGGCCGTCCCGCGGCTGCACCAGTTCGTCGACCAGCCGACGGCCGCGTATCTGGTGATGGAGTTCATTCCCGGGGACAACTTGCTGAACCTGTTGGAGCGGCCGGGGGCCAAGCCGTTCCCGGTGCCGCAGGTCGCGGCGTGGGGGATCGTCGTGTGCGACGTGTTGGAGCGAATGCACCGCATGGCCCCGCCGGTGATCCACCGGGACATGAAGCCCGAGAACCTGATGCTGATGCCGGACGGCCAGACGATCCGGCTGATCGACTTCGGCACGGCCCGCGAACTCGGGGCGACGGCCCGCGAGCGCGGCGTCGCCAAGACGAAGGTGTACACGGAAGGGTACGCCCCGCCCGAGCAGGTGATCGGCCGGCCGGAGCCGCGCAGCGACGTGTTCGCCTTGGCCGGCTCGCTGTACCACCTCGCCACCGGCCAGGCCCCGGAGGGGTTCTTCACGGGGAAGGAAATCCTCGGCCGCCTCGCGGAGTACCCGGCCGCCGACCGCTGGTTTTACGAACTCATGGCCATCAACCTCAGCGAAGACCGCAACGACCGCTACGCGGACGCCGGCGCCTTCCGGCGTGACTTGGCGAAGCAGGCCGTGCTGCGGGAGGTGCAGTGCCCGGCGTGCAAACACTTTACGGCCGCCCGCGAGCCGTACTGCCAGCGCTGCGCGGAGCCGTTGGCCGCCGCCGGTCCGCCGTGCGCCGGGTGCGAGCGCGTCAGCCCGGCCGGGTGCCGATTTTGCGTGGGCTGCGGGTCGCGCTTGTCGTAGCGGTCCGGCCGGCGGCCTCTTTTCGGAACTTCCCCATTTCCAATCAGTTGAGACGGGTTAGCATGTACCGAAGCCCCAGCGAAAGTTCTTGCGCGTGACCGACCCCGAACTCATCCCCGACCCGCCCACTCCCGACGAGCCGTCCGCCGTGACGGCGGGCGAAGCCGCGGCCCCCGCCGCGCCGCTGGCCTGCCCGCAGTGCGAGACGCCGCGGGCGCCGGCCGCCGAGTATTGCGAAGAGTGCGGCTACGTCTTCTCCTCCGAAGAGGCCAAGACGGTCTACGTGCCGACGGAACTCGTCGGCGGGCGGTATCAACTCGTCGCGCTGCTGGGCGAGCGCGGCGGCGTCTCTCGCTACGAGGGCGTGGACACCGGCACGCCGGAACACCCGGTGCCGGTCATCATCCTCGCGCAGCCCGCGCCGGCCGAGGCCGTCAAATCGGCCGCCGAACCCACGGCGGACACGTCGGCCCACGAGTTCGACTTGCCGGACGACGACACCGGGCAGGCCACCGAAGAACTGAGCGACCACGCCCCCGGCGTGGCCAAGTGGCCGAGCGTCGGCTGGGAGCAGGGCGTTCTCGTCCGGGCGGCGCACATGTCCCTCCCCCGGCTGATTGACGCGTTCACCGAGAACGGCACGTCCTATCTGATTGAAGAGTCGGCGGCCGGCTCGCCGTTGTGGGAAGCGTGGGACGCGGACGGCACGACGTGGGCCGAGCGCGGCGGCTGGCTGGTGCAACTCGCCGAGGCCCTGTCCCAATTGCACCAGGCCGGGGCCGTCGTGGAAGGGCTGCGGCCGGAGATGATCGTCGTCACCGCCGGCGGGCAGGCGATCATGCGGGACTTGGGGGAGTTATTGCCGTTCCCGCTCCCCAAGTCGGTGCCGTTGAAGGGGCTGTTCTCGACCGCCCCGGAACTGCTGCTGCACCCCGAGGACGCCGACGAGCGGGCCGACTTGTACACCTTCGGCGCGCTGCTGTACGCCCTGCTGATGGGCCGGGAACTCACGGAACTGGACTTCACCCTCTCGGGCCACCCGCGGCCGTACGTGGACCGCTGCCCGGACATGAACCCGTACCTGGCCCGCGTCCTCAGCAAGACGTTCGTGCGCGACATCGACGACCGCTTCCCCACCGGGGACGGCCAACTCGAAGACCCGACCGGCTTCCGCGAACTGATTACCACCTTGAAGGCCTGCGCCCGCAACCTGGACTACGTCCACCTCGACGTGGCCGCGTGGTCCAACACGGGGATGATCCGGTCCGGCAACGAGGACGCCGTCGCCATTTTCCACGGCAGCGAGGCCCGGCTGGACGACCGGGACGACTTCGCGTGCGTCATCCTGGCCGACGGCATGGGCGGCATGGAGAGCGGCGAAGTGGCGGCGGCGATGGCCGTGCAGAGCGTCCGGCAGAAGCTGATGGGCCAGCCGCCGTTCGCCGCGATGACGGCCCCGGCTTCGGAAGTCGTCCGCGACGCGATGGCCGCCGGCCCGGTCCACGGCCTGCCCGGCCTCCGCGGCGGCGGCAGCAGCATCTTCGACAACCCGGAGAAGGCCGACCGCGACTTCGCCACGCTGAAGACGCTCATCATCCCGCCGAAGCAGTTCTCCGCGGACAGCCTGATGGTCCGGCCCGAAGACCGCGAGTCCCCGGCCCGCACGACGGCTATCCACCAAGACCGCGTCGCCGAGGCCGTCCGCGTCGCCAACAAGCAAGTGTACGACGCCTCCCGGTACGGCTTCGGCGGCCGCGGCATGGGCTGCACGCTGGAAGTTATTTTGATCGACGGCCCGCGCTGCGTGATCGGCCACGTCGGCGACAGCCGCGTCTACCACATGCGCCGCGGCCGGCTGAAACTCCTGACGCACGACCACACGCTGGTCGGCCGCCTCGTGGAACTCGGCCACATCACCGAAGAGGAAGCCGAGACCCACCCGCGCCGGTCCGAGTTGCAACAAGCCATCGGCGGCCGGGCCGAAGTCGTCCCCGAAATGATCGCGATGACCCTGACCGCCGGCGACTGGCTGCTCGCCTGCTCCGACGGCCTCTCCAATCAATTGAACCTCCCCTTGATGGAAGCCGTGCTGCGGGAATCGGCCACCGCCGAGAAGGCCGCCCGCCGACTCATCAACATGGCCATCCTGAACGGGGCCAACGACAACGTGACCGTGGCCATTGTGTGCGTGTCGTAAACCGCCCGCCCGGCGAGCGGGGGGTGTCAACCCCCCGA
>JAYUGD010000212.1:0-2223 GCA_043767785.1 Zavarzinella sp.
GGAGCAAGCGGGCAAACGTCCCCGCTTGACGTGTCGGCATCCGTTGGGCAGAAGGCTCAAGCCCGCTTGCTCCCCCTTCCTTCTTAGGGAAGGGGGCCGGGAGATTAGGTTGCCGGGCGGTGGGCTACCCAACATTCTTTAACCGCCTTTGGAGACTCTTCGCCCGTGCTCTTCCTCGCCCTCGAAACGTCCTGCGACGAGACGGCCGCCGCCGTCTTCACGGAGGAGCCGCGCGTTCTCTCCGCCGTGGTCGCCTCCCAGAACGACCTGCACCGGCGGTTCGGCGGCGTCGTCCCGGAGATCGCGGCCCGCGCCCACTTGCGGAACCTGTTGCCCGTCGTGGACGAGGCGTTGCGGCAGGCGAACGTCACGCTCGCGGACATCGGGGCGGTGGCGGTCCACAACGTTCCGGGCCTCGTCGGGGCGCTGCTGATCGGCGTCAGCGCCGCGAAGATGTTGGCCCTCGCGCTGGACGTGCCGCTGATCGCCGTCAACCATGTGGCCAGCCACATTTACGCATGTCGGTTGGCGGCGGGGCGGGACATCTTCCCGTGCGTCGGCCTCGTGGTCAGCGGCGGGCACACGGCCCTGTTCCGGTGCGACACGCCGTTGGCCATGACGCTCCTCGGCGGCACGCGCGACGACGCGGCCGGCGAAGCCTTCGACAAAGTCGCCGCCCTGCTCGGCCTCGGCTTCCCCGGCGGCCCGCGACTGGAACAAGAGGCGCTGACCGGCAACCCGAAGGCTTTCAAGTTCCCCCGGTCTTTTATCAAGGAAGACCGCTTGGAGTTCAGCTTCAGCGGGCTGAAGACGGCCGTGCGCTACGCCGTCCACGGCCAGAACTCCAACCTCACCACGCTGCCGCCCCCCGGCCAAGCGCGGGCCGACGCGGCAGCGAGTTTCCAGCAAGCGGTGGTGGACGTGTTGGTCGAGAAGAGCCGGCAGGCCCTGCGGCAAACCGGACTGACGCGCTTGGCCGTCGGTGGCGGCGTGACGGCCAACAAGACGCTGCGGGCCGCCTTGGAAGCGATGGCCGCCAAGGAAGGGTTCGAGTTGCACATCCCGCCGATGAGCCTCTGCACGGACAACGCCGCGATGGCCGCCCTGGCCGTCGAGAAGTGGAAGCTCGGCGAGTTCGCCACGATGGACTTGGACGCCGAGGCGAACTTCATTTGACGGCGCGACCGCGTCGTCATTCCGCTTTCACGGCCGGCAGCTCCGGCGGCGCCCGGCGCGGCTTTGGCCGCGTCACCCGCAGGGCCGCCCACCGCAGGGCGAGGAACGCAATCAGAATCAGCGGCAGCCACGGGGCGAGGCCGACGCAGAAGATCAGCACGTTGTGGCCGAAGTCTTGCAGAGTCTCGACGGACGCGGCGAACGTCCGGCCGACGCTGGTGGTCGGCCGGTCCGACTTGGGGTCGGGCGCGGGCTGCTTGTCGCGGTCTTGGATCGTCAGGTCGATGGTGGACATTTCCGTGAGCAGGCGCATCGTCGTCATGCGGGCTTCCATGCGGTCGATGTTCTCGCGGATGGGGGTGATTTGGGCGCGGAACTTCAGGATGTCTTCCGGGCTTTGCGCCTTCTCCTTCATGATCTTCAAGAGGGCGTCCTCTTCGCCCTTCCAGTGCTTGAGCCGGGCCTCGGTGTCGTAAAACTCCTCGGTCACATCCTTGGATTCCGCGTTGCGCCGCGTCACCTCGCCGAGGCCGCGCAGGGCGTCGGTCACGGTGTCGAGGGATTTGGCCGGCACGCGGACCGTCCACATGGCCCGGCGGTGCGTGCCGACGGCCCCGCTCTCGTCCGACTTCACCACGTAGCCCTTGGCCTCCTTCACGAGCGTCGTCACCTTCCGGCCCGTCTCTTCCACGTCCTCGACCGTGATCTCCATCTTCACGTTCATGATGACCTTGCGGTCCGCCGGCGTCGCCTCGGCGCCGACCTTGGCAGGCTGGCCGTCGGCCTGGGCGTTGCCGCCGACTCTTTTACTTTTGGTCGTGGCCTCGGCCGGCCCGTCGGGCGAGTCGAATCGGGCGGCCTTCTTGTCGTCGCAGCCGACGCCGGCCAGCGCGGCCACGGCCAGCAAGGAGTAGAGGATTCGGGACATGAGGGAGAGTCCGGAATGGAGAGGGGGTTACTGCTGTAGACGAGATGCGCGGGCGCGGGGATTTATTCCCCGGAATTGCGCCTGTCGAATCGCGCTCGCCGCAAAGGCAACCTAACCCC
>JAYUGD010000213.1:0-2221 GCA_043767785.1 Zavarzinella sp.
CCGACGCCTGACAGCGTCGGCTCGCCAATATCATAGCCCCATGACCGTCACCCAAACCGTCCCCGAAATACCCGCCCCGCCGGTGATGCCCGGCTGGGACCAGCCGTTCCGCATTGGCAACGTCCCGCTGGCGTCCCGGTTCACGATGGCCCCGTTGGCCGGGTACACCAATCTCCCGTTCCGGCTCTCCGTGCGCGAAGTCGGCGGCGTCGGCCTCTGCACCACGGACCTAGTGAACTGCCGGGCGATCTTGATGGGGTCCAAGAAGACGCTGGAACTCCTCGCCACGGCCCCGGAGGATCGGCCGCTCGGCATCCAGATTTACGGCAGCGACGACCACGAGTTGGTCGAAGGCGCCAAGTGGGTCGAGAACTACGGGGCCACCATCATCGACATCAACATGGGCTGCCCCGTGCGGAAAATCGTGAAAGGCGGCGGCGGGTCCGCCATGATGTGCGACACGACCGGGGCGACCATCAACTTGGTGCGCAAGGTCGTGGAGGCGGTGAAAGTCCCCGTCACCGTGAAGATGCGCCTCGGGTGGGACGCGGAACAACTGACGGCCCCGTTCTTCGCCCGCGAGTTTGAAAAAGCCGGCGTGGCCGCCATCACCATCCACGGCCGCACGCGCGCCCAAGGCTTCGGCGGCGCGGTGGACCACGACGGCATCCGGGCCGTCGTGGAGGCGGTGGAAACAATCCCCGTGCTGGGCAACGGCGACGTGCGCACGATCCGCGACGCCGACCGCATGCTGCGGGCGACCGGGTGCGCCGGGATCGCCGTCGGCCGCGGGGCGCTGGCCAACCCGTGGTTCTTCCGGCAACTCACGCACTGGATGCAGACCGGCCGCCCCGGCCCGCGCGGGACGTACACGGAGCGCGTCGAGTTCATGCGCACGCACTTCAAACGCATGGTGGAGTGGCGCGGCGACCGCATGGCCAGCGTGCAGTTCCGCAAGAGCGCCGCGTGGTACTGCAAGGCCCTCCGCACCGGGAAGGCCGTCCAACAAATCTTGGTGATGCTCGACAGCCAAGCGACCTTGAACGCCGTCGCCGACCAACTCCTGGACCGCGGCCCGCCCCCCGGCTGGCACGAGCAGGACGCCACGGACATGAATATCCACGTCCCCAGCGGGCAGGTTTCGTACTGGTGAGCCGAAAGCCCGCGGACGGCCGTCCGTGGGCTTTCGCTTCCTCCTTGACCAGCCTTTCGCCGTGCGGTAGGATTCTTATATCCCGCCTTGCCCGCCCGTTTGCGTTCGTCACCCCCCAAGCGACAACGTCTTCCGCTCTCGACCCGGAGATGGTCTCATGCGTCGGTTTTTCTGCTGCGTCGCCGCCCTCGGGCTGGCGGCCGCCGCGACGGCCCAACAAAACCCAGGCTTGCCGCTGCCGCGACTGGAGGCCGTGTCCCCGCCCGGCGCCAAGGCCGGCACGACTGTCGCCGAGGTGACGTTCAGCGGGACCGACCTGGAAGACGCGGACGCCCTCATCTTCGGCCACCCCGGCCTGACGGCCACGCCGTTCGTGCCGCCGGAACCGAAGGTGGACCCGAAGGCGCCGCCGCCCAAGAAAGAGGAGCCGAAGAAGGACATCCCGAAGCGCAAGGGCGGGGGGACGCCGACGAGCGTGAAGTTCGCCGTCACCGTGGCCGCCGACGTGCCGCCCGGGCAGTACGACGTGCGGGCCGTCAACAAGTGGGGCGTCAGCAACCCGCGCACGTTCGTCGTCGGCGACCTCCCCGAAGTCACGGAGAAGGAGCCGAATAACGACGTGCCCGAGGCGATGAAGCTGGAGTTGAACACCACGGTCAACGGCACGTTCGCCGCCCCGGCCGACGTGGACCTGTACACCGTGACCGCCAAGAAGGGGCAGCGGGTCGTCCTCGCGTGCATGGCCGGCTCGCTGGACAGCAAGGCCCGGCCGCTCGTCGAGGTGTACGACCAGACCAGCCGCAAACTGGCGACGCAGACCGGGCCGGACGCCGTCACGGACTTCGTCGCCCCGGCCGACGGGGATTACTTCGTCCGCCTCGCGGAGTTCACCTACACGACCGGCAGCCCGATGCACTTCTACCGACTGACGGTGACGACCAACCCGTGGCTGGACGCCGTGTTCCCGCCGATGGTCGAGCCGGGCAAGCCGACGGCCGTCACGCTGTACGGCCGCAACCTCCCCGGCGGGACGCCCGAGCCGGGCGTGACCGTCAACGGCCGGCCGGT
>JAYUGD010000214.1:0-2220 GCA_043767785.1 Zavarzinella sp.
TTTTCAAGGCGTTCGGGAGCTTTCAGATAGGTGTCGCACACCTCCCGGACCTGGCGTTGAAACGCGGGCGTGTCCTTGTCCTTCGCGTTAAGCCAGTAATGGCGGCGAGGGGGTTGACGGACGGCCGTCTTTTAAAAAACGCCCGACATGTCGGGCGGAAATCGAGGGGACGATCCCCCGTTTGACGACCTCGTCGGCCAGTTCGGGATGAGTCCAGTGGGAGATGGGCCGGCCGGATTTTTCCGGCGGCTCGCCGGCCACCGCGATGATCAGCGCCACCTGGTCGGGTTCGATGCGGCATCGCCGTCCCGCCCGCGGGGCGTCCCCCAGGACGGTTCAGTTCTCCGACGCCCACGGCCGCCGGCCGAAGATCGGCCTCGGGAAAGTTACCAAGGCCGCCGCCGTCGCCATCCGAACGCGCATCGAATATCTCGCCGCCGCCAAGGCCGCCGCCCAGCCTATCGACTTGGAGACGAGCCGTTGGATGGCGAGCATCGGGGACGACTTGTTGAACAAGCTCGCCGCCATCGGCCTGGCACACGCCCGCCAGAACGGATTGCTGGCGCCTTTTCTAGACGACCTCATCGGCAAGAAGACCGGCCTCAAGCCGGGAACCATCGTCGGCATGAAGCAGACGCGAGAACGACTGACGCGGCACTTCGGAGAGTCCCGCCCGCTGCGGGACATCACGCCGGCCGCCGCGGACGACTTCGCCGCGTGGCTTCGCACCGTATACGCGCAGGCGACGGCGAGCCGTACCATCAAGCGGGCCAAAGAATACTTCCGGCGGGCCGTCCGAGCGAAGATGATCGACGCCAACCCATTTGAAGACGTGCCCGCCGGCACGATGGCCAACCCCGCCCGCCAAGCGTTCATCTCGCACGCGGACACGCTCAAGGTGATCGACGCCGCCCCGTCCGCCGAATGGCGAGCCGTCATCGCGTTGGCCCGGTTCGGCGGGCTACGCATCCCCAGCGAAATTCTTCCGCTGACGTGGGGCGACTTCCTTTGGGATCAAAACCGATTCCGGGTGACGAGTCCCAAGACGGCCCGGCACGCGGGGAAGGGGGAGCGCTGGGTTCCGATCTTTTCAGAATTGAAGCCGTACCTTGACGATCTCTTTGAGCAAGCGGCCCCCGGTCAAGTATCCGTGTTCACGTCCTTCCGTGCGGGGGAAAACTTGCACACCGTCTTCACCCGGCTCATCCGCAAGGCGGGCTTGATGCCGTGGGAACGGCCGTTCCAGAACTTGCGGAGTAGCCGTGAGACGGAATTGATGGATTCGTTCCCAAGCCATCTCGTCACGACGTGGATTGGGAACTCACGCATCATCGCGGAGAAGCACTATCTTCAAGTCCGGGACAGCGACTTCGACCGGGCCGCGGGGTTGGGGGCGCAGAAGGGCGGAGCGAATTCGGGAGCGTTTGCGGTGCAAAATCGGGAGCGGACGGGAATGGACATCGTTGGCCTGAACGAGACCGGCGAGACGGAAACCGTTCCCGCCGGCCACGTTGGGCCATTACGGTCCACATCTGACCATTCAAGACCAAAAGGAATCATAGTCCCGGAGTGA
The DNA here is from genome assembly GCA_043767785.1 of Zavarzinella sp. GTDB lineage: Bacteria > Planctomycetota > Planctomycetia > Gemmatales > Gemmataceae > Zavarzinella. Next base: position 1,574 of record JAYUGD010000214.1, read on the forward strand.
CTCGAACCCGCGATTTTTTCCACGTAAGGAAGACGACGTCGCCGCTTGGCCACGGGGGTGATCTTGCAGTCAGCCCGCCCGGACTCGAACCGGGGGTTTCCGTGATGTGAACACGGCGAGTTCGCCACTACTCCACGGGCCGGTCATCGGGTCGGCAGGAGTCGAACCTGCCCCAAACCGCGTATCAGACGGTCGCCTCGCCGCTCGGCCTCGACCCGAATTCCAAAGAGTGTCCGGCGGGAGTCGCACCCGCCTGTCCGACTTGGCACGCCGGTACCTCGCTGCTCGGCCACGGACACAAGAAAACCCAGAGATGGAAGGAGTCGAACCTTCTCGGCGAGATTTGGAGTTTCGCGGCCCTCCGAGGGCACATCTCTAATTGAACCACCGGCCAGCGGAAGGGACAGGAGTTGAACCTGCAAGGGCTTTCGCCTCGCCCCGCTTCCAACGGGGTGCCGTCGCCGATTGGCTTGCCCTTCCTCACAGAGACGCCCACAGGAGTCGAACCTGTTTGATGTCGGGTTGCAGCCGACCGCCTGGCCGTCCAGCCCGGGCGTCAACTCATTCCGGATTGCGGATTGCGGATTGCGGATTGCGGAATGGAAAGCCGGCCTCGTTGGGTGTGGCGGTCCCCCACGCGAGGCCGG
>JAYUGD010000215.1:0-2219 GCA_043767785.1 Zavarzinella sp.
TGCCGGCGGCCTTGATCGCCGCCGCCCCTTCCTTGGCGAACTTCATGTCCACGAAGAAGCGGAGCAGCCCGCCCAGGAAGATCGGCGTCGAGTATTGGATCGGCACGTACAGGCCGACGGCGAAGGCGAGGGCGGACACGCCGCACAGTTCCAGCATCAGGGCGATCATCGCCCCGAGGCCGACCATGCTCCAGTTGAGTTCCTGCTTCAACACGCCGTTGATGATGATCGACATCAGTTGCGTCTTCGGGGCGTCGATGCGCGTGACGGGGGTGCCGTCGTCGCGGGCCTCCAGTTTGCCCATGATGTTCGGGTCTTTCAGGTAGCGAATCTTGCCCGTGTCCCGCTCCACCAAGTACCGCCCGTCCTTCGCGGCCGCGACTTCCGGCCGCGGGACGTAGTCGCCGGCCGGCTTCGTCAATTCCTCGTTGCGCGTGTCGAAGGCGGCGTACGACACGCCGTCGTAGCTCTCGCTCTGTTTCAACCGGGCGACTTCCGCCGGCGTCAGCGTCACCGCCGGCAGCACGTCGGGCCGCTGGCTGTAGATGGTCTTGGAATCGTTGAGCAGGATGAGCATTCCGCCGATGACGACGGCCGACAGCAGCGCCCCGACGAGGATGGCGTACTGCCCGGCCTTCGGCGTGCCGCCGACGAGGAACCCGGTCTTCAGGGACTGGGCGGTCGAGCCGCCGTTGGACGACGCCACGCACACGACGGCCGCGACGCACAGGGCCAGCACGCGCTCCTCGACGCTGGTCATGCCGAGCGAGACGAAGATCAGGCACGTCAGCATGAGGGTGGCGACCGTCATCCCGGAAATGGGGTTGGACGACGAGCCGATTTCGCCGGTGAGCCGGCTGGACACGGTCACGAACAAGAAGCCGAACACGACCACCAGCCCGGCCCCGAGGAGGGCTTTCACCGGATCGACTTGCTGGGCGAGGAAGACGGTCAGCAGGCCGACCAGCCCGAGGCTGCCGAACAGCACCACCTTCATGCTCATGTCGTTGTCCGTCCGCTTCGCCGGCCCGGCCGCCGCCGGCCCGCCCTTCGGCCCGCGCAGGCTGGCGAGCAGGCCGCGGACGATCATCGGCAGCGTCTTCACCATGCTGATGATGCCGGCCGTCGCCACGCACCCGGCCCCGATGAAGAGCAGGTAGCTGTCCCGGACCTGCTTCACGCTCATGTCTTTGATGAGCTTCTCGCCGGGGGGCAGAATCGTGTCGGAGTGTTCGCCGATGAAGTAAATCAGCGGGATGATGACGAGGTAGCCGAGGACGGCCCCGCCCATCATCATGGAACTGGTCCGCATGCCAATGATGTAGCCGACGCCGAGCAGTTCCGAAGCCATCTCTTGGGCGAACACCGCGGACTTGTTGATGAACGTCAGGGGAAGTTTGAAGGTGCCCATCAGCAGGGCCATCCCCTCGACGATCAACTTGTGCAGGAAGGCGAGGCCGAAGCCGAAGAACACGGTCTTGCCCGTGGCCCCGCCCTTCTCCCCGGAGATCAGCACTTGGGCGCAGGCGGTCCCCTCGGGGAACAGCAGCGTGCCCGGTTGGCCGGGCTTGCCGTGCATCTTGACGATGAACGCCCGCCGCAGCGGGATCATCGCCAGGATGCCGAGGAGGCCGCCGAGGACGGAGACGACCATCACGCGCGCCAAGTCCATGTGGAAGCCGAGCATCATCAGGGCCGGCATGGTGACGCCGACGCCGAACGCGATCGACTCCCCCGCCGACCCGGCCGTCTGCGTGACGTTGTTTTCGAGGATGGTCGCCTGCCGCAGCCCCGTGACGCGGGAGAACGCCTTGAACAGCGTGATCGCCAAGACCGCCACCGGGATGGAGGCCGACACCGTCATCCCGATCTTGAGGACGAGGTACAGCGACGACGCCGCGAACACCAACCCGAGGGCCGCCCCCGTGATGACGGCCGACCACGTGAATTCCCGCATGGAGACGTCGGCCGGGACGAACGGCTGGAACTCAGTCGGCTGGTCGGGTGAGGTCATGGAGGATCGACTCGCAAGGGGGTTCGGCTTGGGAGTAGTGTAAGAAATGGCGGGCGAGCCGAGCGAAACCCGTTTAGCCGCGACGCGACGCTTCGGAGTGGAGCGCGGGCCGGAATTCGCCAAACGCATCACGCACGGTCAACGGCGAGCGTCGAGGCGTAAGCCCGACGTGTCTGTGGCGGTATCCATCAAGACACGTCGGCCT
>JAYUGD010000216.1:0-6335 GCA_043767785.1 Zavarzinella sp.
CCGGGGGGGCGCCCGCCCACGTCGCCCGCCGGGGTGAACTTCAAGACGTCCGTGTCCCGCAGCAGCAGCGCGTGCGTCGGGGTGAGGGCGCCCGCGGCCAGCGGAATGACCTTGCCGCCGGCGGAGTAACTCCACACGCCGTTGCCCGTCAGGCCGGTGACCGCCAAGCCCTTGAGGGCCCCGGCCGTGTCGGTGACGGCGTGGGCGGCCAATATCTGGCTCCCCTTCAGCGTGATGACGTTCTTGTCCTTCTCGGGGACAACCAAGTCCGGCGTTGTCAGCGCCGGATCGACCTCGACGACAAGCGCGGCGCTCACCGGGGACGCATTGCCGGCGGCGTCCAGCGTCTTGGCCGTGAAGGTGTGTGTTCCGGCGCTCAGAGCGCCTGTCGTCAGGGTCCACGTCCCGCCGCCGGGGTAGATCAACGTTCCCGACAACGGCGTATTCCCGTCGAGGACGGTGACCGGAAGTCCCTCCTCCCCGGTACTGCCCGAGAGAGTAATGACGGTGGCCGACGTCGTCAGCCCGAACGTCACGGCCGGCAGCGGCGAGACGGCGACGAAGCCGTTCAGCGTCGGGGCGGCCGGGGCCGTCGCGTCGACGATCACCATCGGCAGCGTGAGGGCGGCCGAGACATTGCCGGCCAAGTCCGTCGCCGTCACGGCGAGCGTGTGCGACCCGTCCGGAAGCGCGGACGTGGTGACCGTCCACGCACCGACGCCGACGCCCGCGACGCCGGTCGCGGTGGCCGTGCCGACCGTCACGGAGCCTTCTTTGACAGTGATCAGGGCGCCGGCCTCGGCCGTGCCGGTCAGCGTGAGGGTCTGGTCGCCCGTCAGCCCGTCCCCGGGCGCGCCGGTGTCGTCGCTGTAGGCCGTGAAGGCGGGCGTGGCCGGCGCCGTCGTGTCCACGGTGACGGCCTTGACAGCGCTGTCCGCCGTGTTGCCGGCGGCGTCCGTGGCCCGCGCGATGAAGTTGTAATTGCCGGGGGCCAGCGCGGCCGTGTTGAACGTCCACCCGGAGCCGGAGATGACCGCCGGCCCCAAGAGCGTCATCCCGTCGTAGATGTCGACGGCCGTCGTCCCGCCCGCCTCGGCGGTGAGCGTCCCGTCCAGTTTCAGCGTCGTGTCGTTGGTGACGCCGTCCGTCGCGGACGCCCCGGAGTCGGTGGTCATGGTCACGATGACCGGGGCGGCCGGCGCCATCAAATCGACCGTGATCGGCGGCGGGGTCAGCGTGAGCGACTCTTTGCCGGCCGCGTCCGTGGCCGTGATTGTGAAGATGTGGGTGCCGTCCGCCAAAGCCGGCGTGAGGAAGCCCCAGTTGCCGCCCGTGGCGGTCGTGGTCCCGAGCGTGATCAACCCTTCCTTCACCGTAATGATGGCATTCGTCTCCGCCACGCCGTTGAGTGTGATCGTCGCCGAATTCGTCCGGTTGTCGTTCGGCGCCCCGGTGTCCGGGGTGAAGTTCGAGTACACCGGAACCCCCGGGGCGACCGTGTCAATGACGACGGGGAACACGGCGCTCGTGACGGAATTGCCCAGCCCGTCCAGCGAGGTCGCCGTTAGGTTGTGCGTGGTGTTGGCCGACAACGTGCCCGTATCGAAGCTCCATGTCGTACCCGTTCCCGTTATCGTCGCCGTCCCCAACAGGCTCCCGCCGTCGTTAACCGTCACCGTGGTGCCGGCCGTCGTAGTCCCCGCGACGGTGAGCGTGGTGTCGGAGGTGATGCCGTCCGTGGGGGAGAAACCGGTGTCGGTCGTGATCCCCGTGATGATGGGGCGTTCCGGCAGTGTCGAGTCGATGGTGATCGTCGGGATGGCTGGCGACCCGGAGACGTTGCCGGCCAGGTCGGTCGCCGTCACGGTGTAGGTGTACCCGCCGTCGGTCAGCACGGCGCTCGTGAAACTCCAGTTGGCGCCGGAGCGCGTGGCCGGGCCGACCGAAGTCCCGTTCTGGAAGACGTTGACGACCGCGCCGACCTCGGCCGTCCCAGTCAGGGTCAGCGTGTTGTCCCGGGTTTTGTTGTCGCCGAGTGTGCCGGTGTCATCCGAGAAGCTCGTATAAACCGGCGTGGCCGGGACCATCGTGTCCACGGTGACCGGGTAGACGGCGCTGCTCGCCGGGTTGGCGGCCGCGTCCGCCGCGACGGCGGTGAAGTTGTGGAGGCCCTCGCTCAATCCGCTCACGGCATAGGTCCACGTCCCCGCGCCCAGTGTCGCCAGGCCCAGCGTGTTCGCCCCGTCCTTGACCGTCACACTCGCCGTGCCGGCCACGAAGGTGCCGCTGATCGTCAGGGACGTGTTTTTGGTGACGCCGTCGGAGGACGACGAGCCGGAGTCCACGGACACGCCGGTGATGGCCGGGGCGCCCGGCGGCGTGGTGTCGATGGTAATCGGCGGCGTGGTCAACGGCGTCGTGTTGAGATTCCCGGCCAAGTCCGTGGCGTCCACGGTGAACGTGTGCGCCCCCTCGGCGAGGGCCGCCGTGGTGACGGTCCAGACGCCGCCGCTGTCGGCGGTTGCCGTGCCCCGGCCCGTCGCGCCTTCTTTGACCGTAATGCTCGCGAAGGCATCGGCCGTCCCGGTCAGCGTAAGAGTCGTGTCGTTGGTCCGATTGTCGCCGACCGTCCCCGAATCGAATGAGAAGTTCGTGAACGTGGGCGTGGCGGCGGGGAGCATGTCGATGGTGACGTTCAGCATGTTGCTGAAAACGGCCGACACGTTGTTCGCCGAGTCCTTCGCTTTGGCGCGGTACTGATAAATCCCGTCCATGAGCGGGCCGGGGATCGGGTACGACCAATCCCCTTGGGCGTCGGCCGTGGCAAAGCCCAAGAACGCCGGGGACGCGCCCGAACCCACGAACACGTTGACGGTGACGAAGGGTTCGGCGGTCCCGTAGAGGGCCGGCGTCGTGTCGTTCGTGTAGTTGTCCGCGGCGGACGGGCCGCTGTCCGTGATGATCCCGGTGATGACCGGGGCGACTGGGGCCACGGTGTCCACCGAAACGACGTAGGCGTCCACCGTCCCCAAGGGCGTCTCGTTCCCCGCGCGGTCAATGCCCGTGACGCGGTACTCGTGAAGGCCGTCCGTCAGGGACGACACGGTCGTCGACCAGACCCCGGAGCCGTTCACGAGAATGAACGACTGGACCGGGGTGACCGACTGGAACGGGTACAGGGTGACGAAGCTGTTCGCCTCGGCGCCGGTCCCGGCGATGGTCACGCTGGTTAGGTTGGTGGTGACGTCGATGACTTCCCCCGATTGGGCGTCCCCGGTGATCACGGGCGTCGTCGGGGGGGTCCGGTCAATCACGACGGTCAGCGTGGCGAGGCTGTTGGGGGACATGCCCGTGCTGTCCGCCGCGGTGGCCGTGAGGACGTGCGTCCCCTCGGCCAAGGACGGCGTGTTGTACGTGAACGCCCCGTCCGCCGCCACCGAGAAGGTGCCGCCGAGCGAGACGGCGGAGCCGCCGTTAAACACGTCCCGGACATCGATGACTTGCCCGGCGGCGTCCGCCTTGCCCGTCAATTTGACGGAACTGGGCGTGTTCGTGCGGAGGTCCGTCAACGTGGTCGGGTCCGCGGCGACCCCGGAGTCCACGGTGATGGCTTGGTCGAAGAACGGGGCGTCCGGGACGGGGTCGAAGGAGTACGGCTCGAGGCCGGTCGCCCCGTCGTTCAGTTGCAGGAAGAGCGTCTCGCCCACGGGCGTGAAGGCGCCGAAGGCGGCGGCCCCCGAGTACCCGTCAAAGCCGGGCAGGTTGCTGACGGGGTCGTTGAAGATTTGGTGGTTGATCGGGTCGTACTGGTACAGCCGCTCCGCCCCGCCGCCGTTCTTGGCGACGAAGACGAGTTGGCCCTTGAACACCGTCAACTTGGTCGGGGTCGAGAACGTGACGTTCGCGTTCGGCGCGGGGATGGTGCTGGGGGCGGACCCGGTCGTCTGGTACAGTTGCCGGACGGCGGCGTTGTTGGTGGCCGCGAAGTAAACCACGCCGTTGACCGCGGCGAAGTCCGTGGGGGCGGAGTCCGCGCCGGCCGCGCGAATGTTGGTCACCAAGGCGGCGTTGCCCACCGTCCCGTTCGACCGCCACAATTCGGTCCCGTTCGGCGTGTCCCGCGCGGCGAAGTACACGAAGCCGTTGGCGTACGCGAGGTTGTTTGAGCCGGAGGTGCCGAACGAGGCGGTGGTAAATGTCTCGATGTTCGTCAACGACGGGGTGGTGCCGCCGTCAATCTTGTACAGCCGATACTGATTGTTCGTGGTGTCGGAGACCGTGAAGTACATCTCGGTCCCGGACGGCCCGCCGACGGTGAAGTTGGCGGGGTCGAAGTTGGCGGGCAGCGCGGCCCCGAGCGTGATGGGGGAGCCGCCGGCCGTGACGCTGTACAACTGCCACTGGGGCGCCGCGCCGACCTTCGCGAAGAAGTACACGCGCGAGCCGAGCGGGAACAACTTGGGGAAGAATGTCGTGCTGCCGGCCCCGCCGGTCAGGTCCTGGACTTGATTGGTCCCGCCGGGGACGAGGGGATTCGTCGTGCGGTACAACTCGCGGCCGGTGGCCGCCCCGCCGTCCGCGGTGAAAAAGACCGTGTCCGTTGACCCGACGGTGAGGGTGGTCAGCAGTTGCGGGAACGAACTGCCGGGCCCGGCGTTGATGTCCTTGGCGACCGTCATCCCCGCCGAGCCGTCGCTCGGGACGTAATACAGTTCCTCGCCGGCGCCGGCGCCGAGGTTGCCGGCGAACAGGATCTTGTCGTCGTCCACGGCGTCGTGATTGTCGAAAATCGCGGGGGCGCCGGTGGCCGTCTGCGCCCCGCCCGTCAGTTCGACGGCGCTGAAACTCCCCCCCGTCGTCTTGTACAGGCCGCGGGACGCCGCGTCCGTCGCCGTGAAATACGTCAGCGCCCGCAGGGCCGTGAACCCCAGCGGGTCGGAGTTGCCGCCCCCGACGTTGATGTCGTTGAGCAATTGCGGCGCCGCGGCCGGCACCTCGCGGGCCTCAAGCGTGTCGATCCGCAACCGGGGCCGGCGTTTGGGGGAAGCCATGTGCGTGCGTCTTAATAAGGGGTTTGGGCGAGTCAGTCCGTCAAGTTATTGCGGCGGTCCGCCGTTCGTTTTATCGTCCGCCGTTTCGTCCCGCCAGCCGCGCCGGCCAAAAAACCACGCCCGGCGGGCGCACGGCGAAGCGGGCCGAGTCGCCGACGCGACCGGGGCCCGCCTCGCCCGCGACACTTACACCAACAACACCGGGGCGGTGTTGACGGCAATCGAGGCCGTCTCGAAGGCCGTGCTGAACGCCGTTGAGCCGAGAGTGCTCACCACGTCTTTCGGCACGCCGAACGTCTGGTCCCACGCCTTGTACTTGAACGTGCTGGTCCCGGAGAACCCGACGTTCGGGGTGAAGCGGATCTTGTATGTCGAGTCCAACAGCACGGCGTTGCCGACCGTCACCCCGCCGAGCGAGAACCACGTCGTCCCGTCGTAAAACTCCCAGTTCCCGTGGGTCTGGTCCGCGGCGATGACGGCGATCCCCTTGAAATCCGCGGCGTCCGAGTCGGTGGCGTTGGCCAGTAGCGTCAACACGCCCGTCGCGCTCGCCGGTGTCGTGTCCGGCGTGGTGTCCGTCTCGACCGCCACGCTGGGGAGTTGAACGACTGGCGTGACGTCCAAGACCGGGGCGTCGTTGCCGGCGGTGGCCTTGGCGGTGGCCTTCTCCGTCGCCAAACTCAGCGAGCGCTTGAGGGCGGGCGTCGTGGCGTTGACGGCGTTGACGAGGCCGGCCACGCCCGCCGACTGGTCCCACGCCTTGAACATGATGAACGCATCAACAGTGGCGGTGGTCGGCACGAAGCGCACCCCGCCGGCCCCGTTTAAGAACAAGAAGTTCGTCGGGTTCACGTTGACGATGTCATTCCACGTCGGCGTCGGCGCGCCGAAGTTCGTCGAGAACTGCCAGCGCCCATTCACCGTGCTGATACTCGTGACGGCGATGCCTTGGGCCGGGCCGTCGATGTCCGAGAAGGCCGTGCCGAGCAGTTGAGCAACCCCCGACCCCGCGGCGGTCGGCGTCACAATGGCGAGCGGCTTGATGTCCAAGACGGGGGCGTCATTGACCGGCGTGACGGTCAGGGTCGCCGTCTCCTCCGTCACCGCCGCGCTGAACGGCGAATCGGCGGTGAGGGTGGTCAGGTTCGCCAGTTTGCCGGCCGTGCCGACGGTGCGGTCCCACGCCCGGTACTTAACGGAGGCGATGTCCGTGCCGTTGAAATTCGCCCTGGGGACGTACCGTAGCTTGTCCGTGTCTTTCTGGAGCCGGGCGTACCCCGTGCC
>JAYUGD010000217.1:0-16469 GCA_043767785.1 Zavarzinella sp.
CAGACCGCTTAAAAGCGGAACTCCAACAAGACCGCCTGACGGCGGTTAAACATGGGGCATTCGTCCCTCCGGCGGTGAAAAACGGTGCGAAAGCCAAACGAAAAGAGCGGCCTCGGTTTCCCGAGACCGCCCCGCGAGTCGCCGTCCGTGGCACCGCGAGTCACCCTCCTGGCGACATTTTCGTTACCGGATGAACAGCATCTCCCGGTAGGTCGGCATGGGCCACAGGTCGTCGGCGACCACCGTTTCCAACTTGTCGGCGGCCTTGCGGACGTCGAGCATCTTGGGCAGCAGCGTGTCGCGCGAGTACTTGGCGTGGTCGATCAACTCGCCGTCGGCGTGGTGGTGGAGCGCGGCGTCCAAGGCGGCGATGGCCTTGGACAGCTCGGTCAGTCCGGTCGCCACGGTCTTCAACAGGTCGGCCGGGCCGTCCACGCCGGCCGCCTTGCAGGCGCTGACGGCGGTGGCCAATTCCGTCTGGTAGCGGATCACGGCCGGGACGATCATCGTCGCCGCCATGAACTTCGTCAGCTTCGCCTCAATCGTCACCGTCTTGACGTAGTGCTCGCACAGGATGTTGTACCGGCTCTTCAGTTCGCCCTCGGTGTACACCTTGTACTTGCCGAACAGGGCGATCGACTCCTTGCTGAGGATCACCGGCAGGGCGTCCACCGTGTTCTTCAGATTCGGCAGGCCGCGCTTCTCGGCCTCCTTGTGCCAGTCTTCGGAGTAGCCGTCGCCGTTGAACAGGACCTTCTTGCTCTCGGCGAGGATGCCCGGCAACAGGTCTTGGATGGCCGTGTGCAAGGGTTTGCCCCCCTTGATGGCGGTCTCCAAGGCCGTGGCGATGTAGTCCATCGACTCGGTCACGATCGTGTTCAGCACGGCGTTCGGCCCGCCGATGGACTGCGACCCGCCGACGGCCCGGAACTCGAACTTGTTGCCGGTGAACGCGAACGGGCTGGTCCGGTTGCGGTCGCCGGCGTCCTTCGGCAGCTTCGGCAACACCGTGACGCCGACTTCCATGTGGCCGCCCTGCTTCGTCGATTTCGGCGGCCCCTTCTCCAGTTGGTCGATCACGTCCTGGAGTTGGTCGCCGAGGAAGATCGACATAATGGCCGGCGGGGCCTCGTTCGCCCCGAGGCGGTGGTCGTTGGCCGCCGAGGCGACCGTCACTCGCAGCAATTCGGGGTACTTGGCGACGGCCCGGATGGTGGCCACCGTAAAGACCAGGAACTGGGCGTTGTCGTGCGGCGTGTCGCCGGGGTTGAGGAGGTTTTCCCCCTCGTCCGTGGTCATCGACCAGTTGTTGTGCTTGCCGGACCCGTTGATGCCGGCGAACGGCTTCTCGTGGAACAGGGCGGTCAGCCCGTACTTCGGGGCCGTCCGGCGGATCACTTCCATCACCAAGTGGTTGTGGTCCGTGGCGAGGTTGGAGTCCTCGTAAATCGGCGCGATTTCGTACTGGCCGGGGGCCACTTCGTTGTGCCGGGTCTTGGAGGGGACGCCGAGCTTGTACAGTTGGATGTCCACGTCCCCCATGCAAGCGAGCACCCGCTCGGGAATGGCGGCGAAGTATTGGTCTTCCAGTTCTTGGCCCTTCGGCGGCGGAGCGCCGAACAGGGTGCGGCCGGCGTTCACCAGGTCGGGACGGAGCATGAAGAATTGGCTGTCGATCAGGAAGTATTCCTGTTCGGGGCCGACCGACGTGTTCACCTTGCTGACGTGCTTGCCGAACAGTTTCAAGATGCGCCTGGCCTGCGTGGACAGCGCGTCGATCGACCGCAGCAACGGAACCTTCTTGTCCAATGCCTCGCCGGTCCACGACACGAACGCCGTCGGGATGACGAGCGTGGCGCCGTTCGGGTTGTCCATGATGTACGGCGGGCTGGTCGGGTCCCACGCGGTGTAGCCGCGGGCTTCAAACGTCGCCCGCAGGCCGCCGGAGGGGAAGGAACTGGCGTCCGGTTCGCCCCGGACGAGTTCCTTGCCGCTGAACTCGGCGATGGCCGTGCCGTCCGCGTTCGGGGAGATGAAGGCGTCGTGCTTCTCGGCAGTGATGCCGGTCATCGGCTGGAACAGGTGCGTGTAGTGCGTGGCGCCCTTTTCCAACGCCCAATCCTTCAGCGCGCTGGCGAAAGCGTCCGCGATGTCCGGGGACAGCGCCTCGCCCTTCTTGATGGTCTTCTGCAGCGCCTTGAAGATCGGCTTCGGCAGGCGCTCCCGCTGGCTGACCTCGTTGAAGACGTTCGTGCCGAAGATGTCCTTGAAGTGCAGTTCCTTGAAGTCGATCAGGTCGAGCTTTTGGTTGGTGCTCGCGATCTTCTGGATGATCGCGCTGCGTCCGGACGGCCTGGTCATGGTGGTGCAAGTCCTTGTTACGGGAAGAGGTAATGGTGGGCGCGGTCAACGAAAGTCGCCGAGGGGGCGCTCGGCGATGTGTTACGGATTTTCGCGGGGACAGTCCATCGCGCGGGTCACGGGCCGATGGCCGTGCTGCCCCGCTCGCCGGTCCGGATGCGGACGGCGTCTTCGAGCGGCATGACGAAAATCTTGCCGTCGCCGATCTGGCCGGTGTCACCGGTGCGGGCGGCGTGGATGATGGCCTCGACGGTCGCCTCGACGAACGCCTCGTTCACGGCGATCTCGAGTTTGACCTTCGGCAGCAGGCGGATTTGAATTTCTTGCCCGCGGTACACCTCGGTGTACCCGCGCTGCCGGCCGCACCCGCGGACGTCCGAGACGGTCATCAGGTACACGTCCACGGCGTTCAGGGCCTTCTGGACGGCTTCCAGTTTCTCCGGGCGGATAATTGAGACGATCAGTTTCACGTGCGGTTCCAAGTTAAGGGAGGATCGGGAGTGCGAAAGGGCCGCGGGGACGATTCGCCCCCGCGGCGCGGCGCGGCGGTTACTCTTCCACGCGGACCTTGAGCGGCTTGCCCAGCTTCTTCTGGAACAGGCGCTGGATGCTCGCGGACAGCGTCTTCGGGTCCCCGCCCCGCAGGCGGAAGCGATTCCCCTGCACGGTGGTCACGTACGGGTACACCGTCTTGAAGTCCGGGTCGATCGGCCCGTCCTTCGGCTGGCACAGGTCGGACCACGCGGAAATCAGCCCGCCGTTCTCAATCCCCTCGACCACCACCTCGAACCGCTTGCCGCCGGGCGGCACCTTGGCCGACTTCGGCGAGGCGCTGATCCCGACGGGGATCGCGTCGATGCCGCCGAAGTCGAACCCGACTTCGCCGTGCTCGGTGCGGTCCAAGCCGTCGTTCTCGTCTTCCGCCGACGTGGTGAAGTTGCCCAGCGTCATCGCTTGGACCGCGAAGGCCAAGACGAGGCTGACGACAAACGCGAACACCGCCGAGAAGAGCGACGCCGTGAGCTGAATGATCGGCTGTTTCATGGCCGTCCGCTCGTACGGCTTGTCGCTGAGCGTCTCCTTCTTGTACCCCGCGACCTTGTCCTCCGCCGTCTTCTTGTCCGTGGTCGCGGCGGTGAGAGACTTGCGGGCCTCGGAGTGGGCGTACGCGAGTGGCCCCAACTCCTTCTTCAACTTGTCGAGTTCCTCCGTCTTCTCTTCCAGAGCCTTCTCGACCGCTTTGTACGCCTTCTCGGCCTCCTCTTGGGCCTTGACCAAATCCTTATCCTTGGGGTCGTCGAGCAGGGCATCGTCCGCCTTTTCGGAAGCCTTTTTCAGGGCCGTCATGTCATCAACGGACTTCTGCAACGGCTCAATCTTCGCATTCAGGGCCGCCACCGGCACATAGAGGGGCGGGATGGCAGTCGTGTACTTCTTGATGTCGGCGTCGGCGGCCTTCACGGCCTCCGGCGTGTTGTGCGACTTGTAGCCGGACACCGCGAAGAACCCGTCGGCGCTGGCCGACTGGACGGCCGCGTAGCTGAACACGCCGGTCAAGACGGCGCCGAGGAACCCGCCGACGCCGTGAACGCCGAAGGCGTCCAAGGAGTCGTCGTACCCGAGCATGGACTTCACTTGAACGGACATGTAGCAGACCACGCCAGCGATGGCGCCGATGGCCGCCCCGCCCCACACGTAGACGAAGCCGGAAGCCGGCGTGACGGCCACGAGGCCGGCCACGATCCCGGACGCCAGCCCGAGGGCCGTCGGCTTGCCCTTGAAGATCCACTCGACGATCATCCAGCTCAGCCCGGCCGCGGCGGCGGCCGCTTGGGTCGTGGCGAAGCCGGTCCCGGCGAGGTCCGTCGCGTTGAGGGCCGAGCCGCCGTTGAAGCCGAACCAGCCGAACCACAGCAGGCCCGCCCCGAGGAGCGTGATGACCATGCTGTTCGGGTGCATGGCGTGTTCGGGATACCCGTACCGCTTGCGGAGGGCGACGATGCACGCCAGCCCGCCGAAGCCGGCCGCGATGTGAACGACCGTCCCGCCCGCGAAGTCGAGGGCGCCGAGCTTGCCGAACAGGCCGATGGCCGAGCCGCCGAGACCCTTGGCGAAATCTTCGGGGACCGCCGCGAACCAGTCGAACGCCCACACCATGTGGGCGAGCGGGCAGTAGACGAACGTGATCCAGAGGATCATGAAGATGGTCCACGGCCAGAAGCGGATGCGCTCCGCGACGGCCCCGGAAATCAGCGCCGGGGTGATGATGGCGAACATGCCCTGGAACATGACGTGCGTGAGCACGGTGATGTTGTACCCCGGCAGGTAGTCCCCCGGGGCGATGCCTTGCAGGAAGAACAACTTCCAGTCCCACCCGATCACGCCGCCGTCGGTGACGCCGAACAGGCTCACCTTGTACGCGGACGGGCCGAACGCGAGGCCGTAGCCGAACGCCAGCCAATACACGCCCACGATGGACATGGCGGCGTAGCTGTGCATCATGGTGGCGAGAATGTTCTTCTTGCGGACCATCCCGCCGTAGAAGAGGGCCAAGCCGGGCGTCATGAGCAAGACGAGGGCGCTGGCGGTCAGCAGCCAAGCCATGTCGCCGCGCTTCGAGCCTTCCAGTTTCGCGGCCGCGGCGTCGTCCACGCCCTTTTGGGCCAGCGCCTTGACTTCCGGCAGCGGGTCGGGCTTGGCGTCGGTCTTCGGCTCTTCCTTCTTCTCTTCAACCTTGGGGTCTTCTTTTTTAGGCTCGTCGGCCTTCTTGGGCTCGTCGGCCTTCTTCGGTTCTTCTTTCTTGGGGTCTTCCTTCTTGGGCTCTTCCTTCTTCGGCACCTCCTTCTTGGGGGCCGGGTCGGGGGTCAGGTCTTTCTTGGCGGGGTCGGCCTTTTTCGGCTCGTCCCCCTTCTTGGCCGGATCCTTGGGATCGACCACCCGCGGTTCCGGCCCGATTGTCTTGGGAGCCGGATCCGTCTTGGGGTCTTGGGCGCCGGCCAGACCGGCCAACATGACGATTCCCACCGCAGCGATAAGCATACGGGGAGAGGAGAAAAACCTCGACACTCGAAGCACCTCCGGGTGGGTAGAACAAGTCAGGGTATGCCGCATGTACGCGCGGTCGTGCGTCCGAGAAAAAGCAATCATGATGCCACCTCGTGAAATCTACCCACATCCGGACGCATTAGTTCGCGGCGCTGCGGAAAACAGAGTCAAAAAATGCTTAAAGAAAATGCGGGATTCTGATTTGAGGTTATTCGGCCGCGGCATGTTTTGCAAATGATCTGCGCATTATGTGCAAGAAAAAGCGTCAAGATGCCGATTGGCAGGAGTGGATGCCGGTTGAACATCTCCGCGGGCTGACCAGCTTAAAACCGCCTCACCCCATACAGCCCGCACACCTTCACAGTGTTCTGTCCGTTTTCTGGTTAACCTAGAAATCCCATCCGACGGATTATCCGATGTAAACGCTCGACAAGTAATCTGCGGACGGGTTCGTTGGTGCGTCCTGTTACATGGGAAACGGAAGGAACCGTTCCCGGCGCCCGGCAATCCGCTTGCGACCCTTAAGAGGATGGATATGTTCGACGCATTTTGTTTGGGCGTCGTGCTGGCGGTCGGGCAAGGGGCTGACCCGTCCCTCGCGCTGCCGCCGGAACTGCCCCGCAACGTGACGGTCCCGAACGTGGCCAAGGAAAGCCCGTTGACCGTCCCGGTGATGACGATGCCGGCCTCCGCCCCCGTGCGGACGGCCCAGATGGCCGTGCCGGCCATTCAGGCCCGGACGATGCCGGTCTCGGCTGAAGTCCCCGGCCGGGCGACCGTCGGCGACGGGACCCCGACGCGGATCCCGGCCAGCCTGCCGACCATGACCGTGCCGAACGCCCCGCGCGGCGTCCAAGGCACGCCGGTCATGCAGACGGTCCCGGCCAAAGACATGCCGGCGGCCCCAGGTGCGCCCGGCGCCGCCGCCCCGGCCGCGCCGTGCGCCACATGTGAAGAGAAGAAGGAAGACCCGGCCCCCCCGGCCAAGGGCCACTTCATGAAGCACCTCGAGGGGACGCACCTCGGCAACTGGATGGATGAGAACAACCTCTCCGTCAGCGGGTGGGCGGTTGGGTCGTACACGTACACGAACAGCCCGACCAAGTCGTCGTTGCCGCTGACGTGGAACGACCGCAGCGACACCTTCCTGTTCCAGCAGTTTTGGGTCGATTTCAGCAAGAACCTGAAGACCGACGGCAAGGAGTGCGACTGGGGCTGGAAGGTCGCCTTCCTCGCCGGGTCCGATTACCGCTTCACGGTGAATCGCGGGATGTTTGATTCGCAGTTGCGAAACAACCGCCCTGACCTCGGCGAGCCGAACGGCTTCCAACAAAACATCTACGGCGTGGATTTGCCGATCGCGTACGTGAGTGCGTGGCTGCCTAGCTTGTTTGAGGGGACGGAAATCCAGGTCGGGCGCATTCTGTGTCCGTGGGGCTATGAGAGCGTGATGGCGCCGAGCGCCCCGTTGATGTCCCGCAGCTACGCCTTCAACTGGGCCCCGCCGTTCTTCCACACGGGCGTCAACGCCAAGATGAAGTTCTCGGACACGTTGAGTGGCCAGGCGATGATCGGCACCAACGACGTGGTCTTTGACGGCTCGCAAGAACTCCGCTTCATCGGGACTCTGTCGCAGACGTTCAACGACGGCAACGACGTGGTCACGCTCGGCACGTCCGTGGGTCGAGGTAGTTTCAACGCCGGCAAGCCGCGGCCCGCGCTGCCGACGGGGACGATCGCCGCGTTGGCCTTCGAACCGTTCGGCCGCAACAACATCAACGTGTTCGACCTCGTGTACACGCACAAGGTCAACGACGACCTGTCGCTCGCGACGGAACTCCTCTACGGCTACCAGAACAAGGTCCCGGCCGCGGCGACCGGCTCGGCCGCCAACTTCGGCGGCGGCTCCGGCACCGCCCACTGGTTCTCGGTCGTCAACTATGTGACCTGCAAGCTGAATGACAAGGTCAGCAGCATCCTGCGGTTCGAGAACTTCTACGACGCGGAAGGCCAGCGGACCGGGTTTGAGGGGTTGTACACGGCGACCACGCTCGGCCTCCAGATTCAGCTCAGCGATAGCATTCTGTTCCGGCCCGAAGTCCGGTACGACATCAACAACACCTCCAACCCGTTCGGCCAGGCGTTCTACGGCACTTCGCAGCGCCAGAACAACCTGTTCTCGGCGGGTGCGGACCTGATTATCAAGTTCTAAGCTGAAGTGAAGTGGCGACATGAGGCCGGCCCGCAACTCCTTGCGGGCCGGCCCTTTGCGTTAAATGTCGTAGTACAGTGCAAACTCATGCGGGTGGGGCCGGACGCGGACGGCGTCGGCTTCGTTTCGCCGCTTATACCGAATCCACGTCTCGATCACGTCCGGCGTGAATACCTCGCTCTGCAGCAGAAACTCGTGGTCCTGTTCCAGGGTGGCCAGCGCCTCTTCCAAGGTGGCCGGCGTGCCCGGCACTTGGGCCAACTCTTCGGCCCCCAAGTCGTAAATGTCCTTGTCCAGCGGCTCGCCGGGGTGGATCTTGTTCTTGATGCCGTCCAGCATCGCCATCAGCATCCCCGCGAACGTCAGGTACGGGTTGCAGGCCGCGTCCGGCAGGCGGTACTCGATGCGCTTCGAGGCTTGGGACGGCTTGCCGACCGGGATGCGGATGGCGGCCGAGCGGTTGCGCTGGCTGTACGCAAGATTAATCGGGGCATCAAACCCCGGCACCAGCCGCTTGTAACTGTTCGTCGTCGGGTTGGTGAAGGCGCTGAGGGCCTTGGCGTGCTTGAGCAGCCCGCCGATGGCGTACTCAGCGATGTCCGACAGGCCGGCGTAGCGGTTGCCCCCGGCCGTGCGCGAGCCGGAGAACAGGTTGTCCCCGTTCTTCCACAGCGACACGTGGATGTTCATGGCGCTGCCGTGGTCGTTGAACAACGGCTTGGGCATGAACGTGGCCGTCTTGCCGTGTTTTCGGGCCACGTTCTTGACGATGTACTTGTACTTCAGCACGTTGTCGGCGGTCTTCACCAACTCGTCGTAGCGAATTTCGACGACGCCCTGCCCGCCCGTGGCCGCCTCGTGGCGGTGGGCCTCGACGGTCAGGCCGCACTCGATCATGGCCCGCATCATCTCGGACCGGATGTCGTGCATCGCGTCCGTCGGGGCGCACGGGAAATAGCCCTCCCCGTGCCGGATTTTGTGGGCGAGGTTCGGCTTCTCGTCCCGCCCGGTGTTCCACGCCCCCTCGACGCTGTCCACATGGTAGTACGCGGAGTGGGACGTCTGGTCGTAGCGCACGTCATCGAAGACGAAGAACTGGACTTCCGGGCCGAAGAACGCGGTGTCCGCGAGGCCCGTGGACTTCATGTGGTTGACGGCCTTGCGCGCGACGTTGCGCGGGTCGCGCGTGTAGTCCTCGTCCGTCAGCGGTTCGTGGATGTTGCAGATGAGGGTGAGCGTCTGCTCCCGGCAAAAGGGGTCGATGAACGCAGTGTCCGGCACCGGCTTCACGATCATGTCCGACTCGTTGATCGCCTGCCAGCCGCGGATGCCGGAGCCGTTGAACCCGAGGCCGTCCTCGAACGTGGCTTCCGTGAGATTCTCGGCCGGGATCGTGAAGTGCTGCCACTGCCCCGGGAAGTCCATGAAGCGAAGGTCCACCGCCCGGACTTCCTTCTCCCGAATGAAGGCCAGAATTTCCCGCGGAGTCATGCCCGCCCTCGACAAGTTTTCAGGTGGAAAGTTGCGACGCCGGGGGTGGCAAAGCGAATGCCGTGCCAGAGAGGCTCAGCGGAGCGTCCGGTCCTGTTGGCCGAGGACGAGGCCGGCCGTCCCAAATGGCCGCACCGTGCCCTTGGGCCACGCATTGACGGCCCGCTGGAACGAGTTGTCGATGCCGGCGTTCTGCCGGGCGACCAGTTCGCGGGCCTTGGCGGCCGCGAGCGATTTCGGCGCGTCGCCGACCCCGTCGGCCCACGTCTCTTCGACCTTGGCCGTCGGGTCGGCGTTCAAACGCCCGCGCAAGGCTTCGACCTTCGCCCAATCGCCTGCCTGAATGTTCGAGGTGAGGTTGGCGACTTCGTACGCCCGCTCTCCTTTGCCGATTTTCCCTAGAACGCGGCAGGCTTTGACCGTGACCCACGGTGAAAAGGTGTTCTTACTGTCCCCGCCCAAATAATTTTTACCAATGACGACATCCAGCAACTCGCCGACCTCAGGCGCGGCCGCGGATTTCCCGTCCAAGGGAATACCGTACTCAGCGGCCAAGACGATCGCCTTCGCGCGGTCTGGAGAAACGCCGCCGGTAATGCCAGTCTTCACTTTAGACCATTCGCCGCGAATGGCCGCCGTTATGATGATTGCCGTCTGTGTCGGCTGCGGCAAGCCGGCGTCCTTCGGTGCCGGCCCCTTGGCCGGGCCTTTGCCGGGCGGCGCGGCGGGCGCCTCCGTCGGCGGCATGTTCAGCAACATCCGCAAGGCTTGAATGGAACTCGCGTCGGTCTTCGTTACCTTCTTCAGCACTTCCTTTGCCGTTTCCGCGTCGCCGAGGCGGAACAACTCGATGCCGACGTACCCAAGGGCTTCTTGCCCTTCCAAGGTGTCGCTCGTGAATTTTTGAATGGCCAACTGGGTCGCCATCATTCCCTGCTTCTGCTTGTGAAACTCGCGGGTGAGCGTGCGGAGTAATTCGTAGATCGGTTCGGGGTCGGCGGTCTGCATCCGGTCGATGGTCTGGCGGATTTCCTTCAACAGGGCCTCCCGGACGATCTTGCGGCCCTTCTCGGCCTCCTCCTCGGTGCCCAAGAGGCCGGCCATCGAGGTCGCCACGTCGGAGAGCATCATTGCCCGGTCCACCGACGGGTCCGGCGAAACCGGGAAGGCGTTGCGGGCGGCTTTGAAGTCGTTGAGGGCGGCGTCCGTCTCCGCGCGACTCTGGCTGGCCCGCGTGTGGAACTCGCCGGACGCCCGAAGGATCAGGGCGTGGAACTTGGGGTCTTTGGCCCCGTCCTCGGGGTTACGGACTTCCTTTAGGGCGTCCGCGATGTTGGCGTCCATCTTGCCGACCTTGCGGCTCGAATAGAGGTAATACCCCCCGTACCCGAGCACGGCGACGAGCAGTGTCCCGTAGACGCCGCGTTTGATCCACCGCTTGCGGACGACTTCCGGCTCTTCCTCCGACAACTCCTCGTCCACCATCTTCTTAGCCGTCTGCTGGCTAATGACGGACGTTTCGCGGGCGTCCCACGCCCCTTCGACTTTCGGGCCGGTGTCGCGGCGGGCCAGCGTGGGCTTGCCGTCGTTGGTGCTGCGCCAGTCGAGTTTGGCTTCGACCTTCGGCACCGGCACCTTGTTGACTTTGCCGCACTCCGGGCACTGGACGTTCTTGCCGGCCTTGGACGACTCGACTTCCCAGACGTGGTCGCACCCGGCGCAGGTCACTTTGACGGTCGTCTCAACCTTCTTTACCACGACGGGTTCGTCGGCGAAGGTCGCGGCGGCCAGCGCATCCACATCGAGAGGCTTGGCGACGGGAGCCGGCGGAGGCTTAGGGACTTCAAAGAGCTTCCGGCACGCCGCATTTTTGCACGTCACCTTCTTGCCGGCGAACTCGTCCTTGAGCCGGTAAGTGGTTACGCAATGCGGACACTTGCACGAAATGGCCATGAGGGGATCCGGAAGACCCAAGAGAGACGACTTGACGTGTGGGGTATTATCTCGCGTCCGGCAAGATCAGGCAATCACCGATTTGCCCCTTCGGGACAAATCTTGCCCCCCTCAGGTAAGAACGGTCAACCGCTTGCGGCCGTTGGCGTCGGGAACGGGCCGCCCGGTCGGGTGTTCCTTCTCCCAAATGGCGACCTCTTCGAGGAGGGCGTCCACCATCTCGGCTTCCAAGACATTGCGGACGATCTCACCGTTGCGGAAGATGACGCCCTTGCCGTTGCCGGCCGCGATGCCGATGTCGGCCTCGCGCGCCTCGCCGGGGCCGTTGACCACGCAGCCGAGGACGCTGATCTTGATGGGCGTCCGCTTGCCTTCCAGCCGCTTTTCCAGTTCGGCGACGATCTTCTCCAAGTCGATCGCCAGCCGGCCGCACGTCGGGCAGGCGATCAGCTCCGGCCGGCGCACGCGGCGCTGACTCGCTTGCAGGATGTCGAAGGCCGCCGCGATTTCCGGGACCGGGTCGCCCAAGAGGCTGACGCGGATCGTGTCGCCGATGCCGTCGAGCAGAATCGCCCCGAGGCCGACGCCCGACTTCGTGACGGCGTACGGCGCCTTGCCGGCCTCCGTGATGCCGATGTGCGTGGGGTAGTCGCAGAACTGGGCGAACAGGCGGTACGCCTCGACGGCCGTGTTCACGTCGCTGGACTTGAGGGACACGACCATTTGGTCGTACCCCTCGGCCTCGGCGATCTCGATGTAGCGGATGGCGCTCTCGACCATCGCCGGCGGGCACGGGAAGCCGTACTTCTCGACGAGTTCGCGCTCCAAGCTGCCGGCGTTCACGCCGATCCGCATCGGCATGCCCTTGTCCTTGGCCTTGCGGACGACTTGGCGAAAGCGGTCGTACCCGCCGATGTTGCCGGGGTTGATGCGCAGCTTGTCCACCGGGTGATCGAGGGCCGTGAGGGCCATCTTGTAGTCGAAGTGGATGTCGCAAATCAGCGGGATGCCGATGCGGCTCTTGATCTGCGTCAGCGCGCCGGCGTCTTCCGGCTTGGGGACGGTGACGCGGACGAGTTCGCACCCGGCCTCTTCGAGCCGCTTGATCTGGGCGACGGTCCCGTCCACGTCGAAGGTGTCCGTCGTCGTCATCGACTGCACCCAGACGGGGTTGTCCCCGCCCATGACCACCGTGCCGACCCGCACTTCCCGCGTCTCGTGGCGCGGCTTCGCGGGGTGACGCGGGGCGGTGGCGAGCGGGGACAGGTCGCGGGTGGCCATCAGTGCGGACTCCGGGTGCGGGAAACACTCAACGCGCTCATCTTACTTGTCCAACCGCCGGACGCAAAACGGGGACAACGTCATTTGACGGCGGCCAGCAGTTCCCGGTACGCAGCCGTGTCGGCGGGATGGACGGCTTTCGGGTCCAGCCCGCGGTTCAGCGCCTCGCGGAACATCCGCACGGCGTCGGCCCGTTGATCCTGTTTCTGATGCCACAGGGCCATGTGGAAGTAACGCAGCCCGGTCTGCGAGGCGTTGAGCGCTTCTTCCAGCGACCGCTTGGCCTCGGCGAACTGGCCGGCCGAAATCAGGATTCTCGCCCGCGTGTCCAGCAACTCCGCGTTGGCGGAAGATTGCCGCACGGCCTTGTCCGTCAGTTGCAGGGCTTCGGCCGCGGTCGCCGGGTCGGCGGCCAGAATCCACGCGAGGTTGTTGAGGGCGACGGCTTGGTTGCCGTCCAGTTCCAGAACGCGACGGTAGGCCTTCCCGGCCGCGTCGTATTGCGATTGCAGCGTGTGCCACTCGGCTTGCCGCAAGTGCAACGCCACCGACTTCGGCTGTTCCACAAGGGCTTTCGCCAGCCAGCCGTAGACCGTTTGGAACTGTTTCGGCGTCGGCGAACCGGCTTGCAGCACGCGCATCCCGCCGACGGCCAAGTCCGCGGCCGACAGCCGTTGTTGCCGCTTGTCTAGTTCCTCGAACGCCTTCTCCGGTTGGCCGCCCAAGGCCAACAACGCCGCCCACGCACCGACGGCTTCCGGGTATTGGTGGCTGACGGCCCGGTAGCGTTCGCAGGCTCCTTCCAACAGGAGTTTGCCGCCGGACAGGTTGCGGGCGAGAGACAGTCGGGCCAGTTGGTCGAGCAGTTCGGCCGCCTGCCGTTGCCGGATCGCCCCGTCCGCGGTGCCGGCGTCGGCCGCCTTCACGAACTTGTCCGTCGTTTCCAGCACGCCCGGCGCGTCGTTCACCAGCGCGAGATATTTCGCCAACACGCCGGCCACGCGTAAGTCGTGGACGCCGGGTTGGAGCGAAGCGATCATCGGCTCGGCGTCGGTCAGGCGGCCGTCCGAGATCAGGTCATCGACGTTGATCGCCAGATATTGCAGGTTGTTCGGCTCGCGCTTCAGCAACTCGCCCAAGCACCGCCGGGCGTTGGTGCGGTCGCCGACCCCGCGGTAGAGTTGCGAGAGTTGATACCAGTCCGCGACCGTGGCGGCCGACCCCTTGGTGATTTCGCCGAGACTCTGGAGCAACGCGGCGAGGATCGGCTCCTTTTCCACGCCATTCGCCGTCCGCAAGGCGGCCGAAAGGACACTGACCCGATTGCGGTGTTCCGCCACTGTAGTCGGCTCGCGGCCCAGCCATTTCCTCAAGTCCGCTTGGGCGACCTTGCCCCCCTCGGCGTCCCCGAGTTGCAGCCGAATCGCCGAATCGGCCTGCTTCGCCCACGCCACGTCTTCCGGCTTGGCGTTCTTGTCCGCGGCGAGAGCCGATAGGACGGGGAGGGCGTCTGACGGTTGGCCCATAATTTCGGCACTAGAAACACAGGCTCGGGCAAAGACACGGTACTCCTGAGACGATTTGATGTCCGGCTGCCATGATGGAATCGCATTCATCCAAACTGATCGGTTAGCGGCCATTAATGAAAGAAGCGCGTTGCGGTCGAGTTTGTCTTCTGCAAGCCGCCATGTTGCTGTAAATGAGTCCTGCCCCTTTTGCGCGGCCTGCGCCAGCATAAATGCCCAAAAGTCAGCATGTGTATCCGGCCAAACAATGAATGAATTGTCGCCGGCCAAACGGTGGACAGCCATCCTACGGGCGGGCGTAAAGCGTGGGTCATGTGCCAATCGAGATACCGGGTCAGATGGTCCGGGGCCGAGATATTCCTCATACTCCGCGAGAAGATAAGCGTTCAAAGGGTCCATCTGCGCGGCGACCGCGAATGCTTTTAAGGCACCTTGTCGATCATTAAGCTTTGCCGCCGTGACGGCGGCCAGCCAATGGGCTTCCGTCAATTCTGGCATCGTGCGCACTGCTTGGTCGGCGAACGCTTTCAAAGCTCTCATGCGGTCAGCCGCCGCCTTGTCAGCCTCCCACTCTTTAAGACCTTCCGGCGCTTTGCCATCAGCGATGGCTTGGAATCCTTTCGCCGAGCGTTCAGTTGTGACGTTATCCATAGTCACTTTCAGATGATGGCACTCCTCCAGTCCGCGAACAAGCGCGACAAGCGTGTCCCCGTTTGGTGCGACGCCTTGCAGTTCTTTCGCCCACCGCCGCTCGGAGGCCGAATCCTTGGCCCGGATCGCGGCGACCATCAGCCAGCGGCGGCTAGCCATGTCTTGCGTACTCGCGGCGGCCAATTCTTGGCAGAGAAAGAGTTTGACTTCTTCGCGCGCTGTCAAGTTCAGAATTTCGACCAAGCCTTGCCATAGTCGGAGGCGTTCGGTCTCCGACAAGTGCGCTATTCCACCTGTCAATTGCTCTCGCTTGATTGGCCCAGGGCCGTTGGCAAGAAGACGGGCACGAGCCAACTTCCACTCCACCGTATCACCGGCTACAGCGCGGGCTTCGTTTACAATATCAATGGCCTTGGTCGTCCCCTCCACGCGCCACACGTAATCGGCCAACGCCGCCCACAGCCTCGGGTCGGAGGGCCGCAGCCGACAGGCGGCGCGCAGCGTTTCCATCCCCTTCTCCGCTTCGCCGTGGGCGGCCTGCACGTCGGCCAGCAGAGCGACTGGCTCAATGGAATTCGGCTGTTGCCGGATCAACTCTCGCGCGGCGCCTTCCAATTCGGCCCACTCGTCGGGCTTCGTCTTCGGTTCCGTTTTCAGACGGGAAAGTCGCAACTTCGCGGCCATGACACGGACGCCGGCGCCGGCAATGGGGGACTTGGCGGCCATGTCGTACTCCCGGCCGGCCTCTGAAAATTGTCCGGCGTTCAGGAACATATTGGCCATCGCCACGCGGGCGGGGAGGTTGCCGGGTTCCTTGCCCAACAGCCGCTTTAACACTTCGCGTTGGGCGGCGAAGTCGCCGCAGCGCTCGTGGCAGCCGGCCAGCATCAGGCTCACTTGCTGTTCGACGCCCGCCAAGGCCAGCACCTCGGCCCGCAGCGGTTCGAGGACGGCAATGGCGTCTTTGAACTTGCCCTGCTTCATCAGCAGGCGGGCGCGCAGGTACTTGCCTTGGGCGGCCGCGGCCGGCTTGGCGTCCAGCTTCTTGATGATGTCGGCCGCCTTGTCCGTGTCCCCCTGTTCGAGGCACAGGTCGCCCAACGGCGTCAGCAGGTCCGGGGAATCCGGCAATTTGGTCAGCCCGCGTTCGAGCGTCTGCATCGCTTCCGTGGGGTTGCCGCTCAGAAGGTTCAGCCACGACAAGGCCCGGTAGCCGCGAACGTCCCGCGGCGAGGTGTCCAGCGCGGCGAGGAGCGTTTCGCGGGCGCGGCGGGTGTTGCCGCGCATCTGTTCGATCTCCGCGGAGAGCAGCATGGCTTCGACGTTTTCCGGGTCGAGCCAGAACACCCGGTCCAAGTCCTTGGCGGCCGCGTCGTCGTTGCGGTCGAGGTGCAACGCCCGCGCCCGCAACAGATGAGCTTCCGCGGAAGCCTCGTTCGTCTTCACCAGTTGGTCCAACACGGCCAGCGCGTCTTTTGGTTGGTTCATTTTGAACGTCAACAGCCGGGCGTACTGCTCGAAGGCGCGCACGTTGTCCGGCGACTGCTTCAACGCTTCTTCGAACTTCTTCCGGGCTTCGAGGAACTTGTTCTGGGCCATCAGGCATTCGCCCGTGTAGCCGAGCAGTTCGCCGTCGCGCGGGATGGCCGTCAGCAACTCCTCGGCGACGCGCAGGCCGTCCGCGGAGCGGTTGAGTCGGAGACACGCGCGCACGAACTTCTTGCCCGCGTCGTGCCGGTCCGGGGCCTCGCGCATCACCTTTTCGTACAGGTAGAGGGCGTTGGTCAGGTCTTTCACGCCGGCGGCGCGCGACTCCATCAGGTCGGCGAGTTTGATGGTCTGGTCGTAGTCGGTCGGCCGCAGTTCCAAGTAGCGGCGCATGTGCCGCATGGCGTCGTCGGTCTTGCCGAGTTCGGCCGCGGCGTTGGCGTGCCACAGCATCGCCTCGG
>JAYUGD010000218.1:0-2217 GCA_043767785.1 Zavarzinella sp.
GCGGAATCGAAAACCAAATGCCGAACGGCTCGACCGATGCGTTGGCCGGTTTTTAATCCGCAATCCGCAATCCGCAATCCAAGTCACTCCTTCACCAACGAGAAGAAAATCTCTTCCAGGTCGGTCTCCCCGTGCCGCTCGCGGACCTCGGCGAGGGTGCCGTGTTCCAGCACTTTGCCGCGGTGGATGATGGCGACGCGGTCGCAGACTTTTTCCACCTCGCGGAAGATGTGCGTCGAGTAGAGGATGCACTTGCCGCGGTCCCGCAGTTGCTTCACTTGTTGCAGCACCACCCGCTGGATCAGCACGTCAAGCCCGTTGGTCGGCTCGTCGAAGATCAACACGGGCGGGTCGTGGATCAGGGCGCGGGCGATGGAAACTTTTTGCTTCTGCCCGGTGCTCATCTTGCCGCCGGCGACGCCGGCGATGTCGTGCATGGCGAGCGTGTCGAACAGTTCTTGGATGCGGGCTTCGAGGCGGTCCCCGGCGAGGCCGTGCAGTTTGCCGTAGTAGGTAATCATCTCGCGGGCGGTCATGCGGTCGTAGATGCCCGTGGTCGCGGAGACGAAGCCGATGCGGTGTCGGACCTCGTCCGCTTGGGCCACTACGTCGAACCCGGCCACCGTGGCTCGGCCGCTCGTCGGCTTCAGCAGCGTGCAGAGGATGCGGAGGGCGGTGGTCTTGCCGGCCCCGTTCGGGCCGAGCAGGCCGAGGATTTCCCCCGGCCGGGCCGTCAGCGAGACGCCGTCCACGGCCGGGACGAGGCCACCATCGGGCTTGCGGAACCGTTTCACCAAGTCTTGGACCACGATCATGGAGGGCTTCCGGGGCCGGTCGCAACGATTACGCCGATTGCACCAAGTCCAGCATCGGACTTCCGGCATGTCCGGGAAGGGGCCAGCCCCCTGATTTTCGGGAAATTAAGATACCCTTGCCCGGTTCCCCCGACACTCAATCCGGACGCCCGCCAATGTCCTTCCGCTTGCTCCTGCTCGGGCTGATCGCCGCCGGGCCGGTCCATGCGGACCCGGTTGCGGAACGGGACCGGCAATTGGCCGACATGGAACGGAAACTGGCCGAGGCGCAGGCGAAACTGAAGGCGCTGAAAGACCCGCGATTCGAGACGCTGCCCGACGAGTGGGTGAACAAGTTGACGTGGAAGCAACGGCGGCCGCCGGGGAAGGCTGACGACGGCGAACACGTCGCCGTGGACACGCGGAAGCCGTATCGCGTGATGGACGCCGGCGCGGGGTTGGCCGGCCGGGCAGACCCGAAAGACCCGGACCTCCTCTACACCGCCGGCCGCGACGGGGCGCTGACGCGGCGCGACCTGCGCACCAACACGGCGGCGTTCCTGCGCCCGCGGGCCGGCGCCGGCGAGGCCGACCAATTCCGCTTCCGGGCCTATCCGCCCTTCCTGATCTCCGGCCACGACTCGGCGGTTTACTACGCCGCCGGCAACCGCGTGTTCAAGTCCACGAAGCGCGGGGAGGACTTGCCCGCCGTCTCGCCGGAGATCACCCGCACGGCCAAGGGGGCCGCCTCGGCGTTCGCCGAATCGCCCAAGGATGCCGGCATTTTGTGGGTCGGCACGGACGACGGGGCCGTGTGGCTGACGCGCGACGGCTGCCAGACGTGGACAGCGCTCACCGAAAAGTTCCGGGCCGCCGGGAAGCCGTATCGGCCCGTCGCCTCCATCGACGCATCCCGTTGGGACACCGGCCGCGCCTATGTGACGTTCGACACGCGGCCGACGAACGATGCCCCGCCGGCCGTATTCATGACGGCCGACTTCGGCCAGACGTGGACGAGCCTGACGGCGAACCTGCCGTCGGGGTCGGCCCGCGTGTTGCGGGAAGACATCGTGAACCCGGACGTATTGTTCGTGGGTGCCGAGGCCGGATGTTTCGTGAGTATCAACCGCGGGGCGGCGTGGACGCGGATTAACGGGGCCGGCGGCTTGCCCGCCGCTCCCGTCACCGAATTCGCCCAACCGGCGGGGACGGACGACCTCGTCGTCGGCACCCGCGGCAAGGGCGTCTGGGTTTTGGACGCGGCCCCGCTGCGGAAGTTGACGGCCGAGCAATTGTGGAAACTCAAGACCGCCCCGTGACCATCACTTCTTGGTGACGGTCTTCGCCCCCACGTCCACGACGAATTTGGTCGTGCCGCTCACGTCCACGGACAAGGGCGTGGTCGTGTCGGCGAACGCGCCGC
>JAYUGD010000219.1:0-6318 GCA_043767785.1 Zavarzinella sp.
CCTCGGCTCACTTCTGAATTGGTCATTGAATAATTTTTCGAACCACCTCGCCAGACACATCCGTCAGCCGGTAATCCCGGCCGCCGTGGCGGTAGGTCAGCTTTTCGTGGTCGAAGCCCATCAAGTGCAGGATCGTGGCGTGCAGGTCGTGGACGTGGACCTTGTCCACGGCGGCCTTGAAGCCGAACTCGTCGGTCTCGCCGTAGGCCATCCCGCCTTTCACGCCGCCGCCGGCCATCCAGACGGTGAAGCCCCACGGGTTGTGGTCGCGGCCGTCGGCGTTCTCCGTCGTCGGCGTGCGGCCGAACTCGCCGCCCCACAGCACGAGCGTCTCGTCCAAGAGGCCACGCGCTTTCAAGTCCGTGAGCAGCGCGGCCACTGGCTGGTCAATCTCCTTGCACAGATTCTTGGTGGAAGCGGTGTGGTTGGAGTGTGTGTCCCACGGCTGGCCGTCGCCGTAGTAGATTTGCGTGAACCGGACGCCGCGCTCGGCCAAGCGGCGGGCGAGCAGGCAGCCGTTTGCGAAGTGGCCTTTGCCGTAGCGTTCACGGACTTTCAGCGGCTCGCGGGTGATGTCGAAGGCGTCCGACGCCTCGGTCTGCATGCGGTACGCCGTCTCCATCGAGCGGATGCGGGCTTCCAGATTCGGGTCGCCGGCCCGCTCGGCCTGATGAGCCTCGTTGAGCTTGCGCATCAGTTCCAGTTGCTTGCGCTGGTCGTCCGCGGACACCTTGGCGTTGCTGAGGAACGGGATCATCTTCTTCGGGTCGAGGTTCGTGTGGTTCACGAACGTCCCTTGATGTTCGCCGGGGAGGAAGCCGCTGGACCATAGTTCCGCGAAGCGCACCGGGCGGCCGGGGCAGGCGACGACGAAGCTGGGCAGGTTGGCGTTCTCGGACCCGAGGCCGTAGGAGAGCCACGCCCCGAGCGTCGGCCGGTTGGGCGTGAGCGTGCCGTTGTTCATCATGAACAGGGCCGGCCCGTGGTTCGGGTTGTCCGTGTGCATCGAGCGGATGACGCAAATGTCGTCCGCGCACTTCGCCGTCTGCGGCAACAACTCGCTGACCTCAAGCCCGCTCTGGCCGTGCTTGGAAAACTTGAACGGCACGGCCATCAGATTGCCGGTCGGCCGTTCGGTCCGCAGGTCTGCGGCGGGGGGCCGCGTCCCGGCGAACTTGTTCAAGTTCGGCTTCGGGTCGAACAGGTCGGCGTGGAACGGGCCGCCGTTCATGAACAGGTGGATGACGCGCTTGGCCTTCGGGGCGAAGTGCGGCTTGCGGTCCGGCGCCGCCTTCAACACGTCCGCGAGGGCGAGCAGGCCGAGGCCGCCCCCGAGGGACTGCACCATTTGGCGGCGACTAAAAAGCGGTTCCATCGTCGGCCCCTCCTCAAACGCCTGTTTTACCCCCTTCGGGGTAAATACCAAAACCGGGGCTATTTCGACGGCGTGGGTTCTTTCCCCCGCCGCATCCGAAACGCATCGCTCTTCACGATCTCAGTCACCAGCGCGGAGAACTTAAATTCCCCCTTGGCCGTCCCGGCGACGATCTGGTTCAGCGTCCGCTTGTCGTAATACTCCAAGCCGCGCCCCAAGGCGTATGTCAGCATCTTCTCGGCCCAGTTGCGGGCGATCAGGGTCTTTTTGTCCTTGAGAAGTTGCTTCAGCTCTTGCGGGTTCTTGAATTCCTTGCCGTCCGGCAGTTTCCCGGCCGGGTCGATGGCGAAGTCGCCGTCCTTCGGGCGGAACTTGCCGATGGCGTCGAAGTTCTCGAATGCGAAGCCCATCGCATCCATCTTAGCGTGACAGTTGGCGCAGGCCGCGTTGCTGCGGTGCTGCTCCATCCGCACGCGGAGGCTGCCGCTGGAGACGGCCTTCGGGTCTTCCTTGAGTTCCGGCACGTCCGGCGGCGGCGGCGGGGGCGGCGTCCCCAGAATTTGCTCCAATACCCACCGGCCGCGTTTCACCGGGCTGGTCCGCGTCGGGTTGGAAGTGACGGTCAGGACGCTGGCCTGTGTGAGAATGCCGCCGCGGACGCCGTCGGCCGGCAGTTCGACGCGGACGAACGTGTCCCACGGGATTTGCTGGCCGCCGGCCGCCGGCTTCTTGGTTGACCAGTCGTTCCCTTTGGTGTCCTTGATGCCGTAGAGGCCGGCCAGCTTGCCGTTCAGGTAGGTGTACCGGCCGTCGATGATGTCGAGAATGGAGCCGTCTTCCCGAACCATCTCCTCGAAGAACAGGTGCGTCTCCTGCGTCATCGCCCGGCGGATGTCCTCGTTGAACTGCGGGAACATCTTCTGGTCCGGCGAGAACGCCGCCAGTCTCTTCAGTTGCAGCCATTGCATCACGAAGTTGTCCACCAGCGTGGCGGCCCGCGGGTCTTTCAGCATCCGCTTCACTTGGGCGTCGAGGTTGGCGCTCAGTTGGTTCTTGGCCGCGAGGGCGAACAGTTCGTCGTCCGGCATGGAAGCCCACACGAAGTACGAGAGCCGGGACGCCAGTTGATACTCGTTGACGACGTGGGCGTCGGGGCGGTCGGGGCGGTCGTCATGTTCCACGCGGAACAGGAACTTTGGGGAAGTGAGCACGGCCTGCATGGCGGCGGAGATCGCGGCCTCGAACCGCTCCCCCTTGGCCTCGGTCGCCTCCGCGAATTTGACGAGCCGATCCACTTCGTCCGGGGCGGCCGGGCGGCGGTACGCTTTGGAGACGAATCGCGTCAGGATTTCCCGTGTTTGTTCCGGCTTGGGCTTGCCGGCGTCGGCCGCCAGCAGTTTCCGCTGCGTCTCCGGGCGGGTGTCGGCTGGGCCGTTGAGGTTAAAGTTTTCAACCATCAACCGCCGTTCGGTGACGGCGTCTTTCTTCGGCTCCGCGTCCTTCTTCGGCTCGGCGAGGCTGACGGCGATGCGGTGGTCTCCCTTCGCCAGTGTCAGTTTGAAGACGTACTGCTTGGCGGTCTTCACGTCCCCCGGCGTGACGGCCTCCGCGGCCACTTCCTTGCCGTTGTCGGTGACGCGAATCTTCACCGGGTCGGCGTCCGGGGCTTCCGCGTAGGCGGCGAAGCGGAACACATACTCCCCGCCGAGGTTGAGTTGGTAGAGGGTGTTCAGGTTGCCGGCGGTGATCGGCCGGAACTTGCCGACCTTTTCCGGGTTGGTGGCCGGTTCGAGGTATTTTGAACTCACCCAGCGGTCGGTCGGCTTGGCCGGGGCCGGCGGGATGGCCCGATTCGTGATCGCCTCGGCGGCGGCCAAGTAGCGTTCCAGCAACACCGGGGAGATGGTCAGTACGTCCCCGATGTTGTCGAACCCGTAGCCGATGTCGTCGGCCGGGAAGTCCTCGGCCGGGTTGAAGTCCACGCCCACCAAGTCGCGCACGGTGTTGGCGTACTCGGTCTTGTTGAGCCGGCGAATGGTCACGCGGCCGGGGTCCGGCTTGGCGGCCAAGTCGGCCTTGTCGAACACGGCGTTGGCGGATTTCAAAAACGCTTCCGCCGCCTCGGTCGTCGGCCGCGGCTTGCCGACCGGCGGCATCTCCCCGTCGGCGACGGACTTCAACACGCGGTCCCACACCTTGCGGTTCTTCAACAGGCCGGCGTCGTCCGTGAACGAGTGCAGAACCACGCCGGCGTTCTTCTTCTTGTCCCCGTGGCAAGCGACGCAGTATTTTTGCAGGAAGGCGGCTTCGGCCGGGCCGAAGTCCGCGGCGGCGGCCGGGCCGGCGACGGCCAGCGCAAGGAGGAAGGTAAACACGGACAGAAGACGCATGAAGTTAGTTTCCGAAGAAGCGGGCAAAGGCGGGTGGCGGGTCGGGCGGCGGGTGTTGGTTATCTTAACGACCGGCTCATGGGAGGGCAATCGGAAGATGGGGATCATGGCATTTGGGCGCGCGAACAAAATCTGCCGCTCATCAACTGCACATCAGTGGGCCGGCCCCTCGCCCGGCGCATAAGGTGAGGCATAAGAAATTGTTTCCGCTTCGCCCCCGGCCTCGGCACGATGCCGTGGAGTGATTGCCGTGCCCGAATCCGCCCCCGACGACGCCACACTCTTGCGCGCCGTGTTGGACGCCCCCCTCGATGACGAGCCGCGGATCGCGTATGCCGAGTGGCTGCACGGCGGCGGCCAGACCGCGCGGGCCGAGTTCATTCGGCTGCAATGCATGTTGTCCAAGTGCCGCACGTTCCCGGCCTGCCGGCGCAAGCCCGAGTGCGTGTGCGAGGGGTGCCGCATGAAGCGGCGCGTCGCCGAACTGCTGACCGCGGACGCCGCCCAGGCGTGGGCCGACGCGGCCGGCTTGACGGCCGACGGCGTCGCCGGCCCCGTGGAGGCGTTCACGGACCGCGCCAGCCTGCCGCCCGGCCGGCTCGGCCTCAAGTGGTCGCGCGGCTTCGTGGTCTGGGTCCACGCGCCGACGGCCGTGTTCTGGGCGGCGGCCGGGGCCTTGTTCCAACGGCACCCGATCACGCGCGTCACCCTCACGGACACGGACCACCACACGGAAACGGAAGTCCGCACCACCGGCGAGAAGCACTATTGGCTGGCCGCCCCGGACAAGAAAGTGTGGCTCGGGTCGTCCGGGAGCAAGGACACGCCCGCCGAGTCGAACGCCGCCGCGTTCGTGAAGTGGCGCGCCGACGAAATCTCCAAGCATTGTGTCGCCCGCGGCCTGAAGGCAGCGGGGTTGCGGCGGTGAGGCGGCCGCCTCACCGGCCGACGACTTCAAACGTGACCGTCACCCGCTTCAGATCCAGCAGCTTGGTGAGGTGTTCGCGGGCTTGCCACGCGGCGTCGATGTTGCCGGTCCGCAGAACTACCGTCACGGCGTTCGGGCCGGTCGGTTTCACTTCCCGCACGATGTCCCCGCCGGCTCGGCGAATCGCCTCTTCCACGGAACTCGGCTGTTGGGCGCGGGCCGTGTACGCGGGCCGCGAAAGCTTCGACATGGAGCCGGGGCCGCCGGGGATCACGATGCCCGGCGCGCCTTCCACCGGAATGTCCGGGCCGTCCGTGTTCTCGCTGGGCAAGGCCGCCCCGTCTGGGCGGTCCGCGGCCGGAGCAATCGGCTTTGGCTTGGGTTGTTCAACGGCCTGGGCCGGCGAGGGCACGGGCGTCGGGGCGGGCAACACTTGGGCCGGCGGTTCCGGCGTGTCCGAGCGCACCGGCTTTCGCAGCGAGGCGCCGACGCCGGGCGCGAGTGGCGGCGCGGGTGACTCGTCGGGAATCGGCCCGGGCACGCGAATGCTGGCCGGGGCTTTGATCGTCGCCGGGGGCGGCTCATTCGCCGCGGGCGTTTCCGGGACCAAGGCCGGCGGCGTCAGCACGGCGGGCGCGCTCGACTCTTCTTTCGCGGGCGATGTTGACGGGCCGGCGTCGTCCTTGGGAAGTTTCAACGGGCCGATCAACAAGTCGTCGCTTTCGTTCGCCGGCTTGGTCAGTTCCACCGGCGCTTCTGGAATGGACTTGGCGGGCTTCACCGTCATCGCGGGCAAATTTAACAACGGTTTCGTGGGCCGCACCATCAGTCCCGTGCCGGGGACGGCGCCGGGCGTTGTGCCGCCTTGGGTGTGCCAGTCGTGCGGAACGGGTTGGTAGATTCCTTGCGGGGCGTGCGGGTTTTGATTCGGCGTGACGGTTCCGTAGCCGTACCACTTCCACGCGGGGCCGCCGTCGCCGGCCGGCCGCATGATTCCGTCCACCGGGGCGCCGACCGCCGGCATGTTGACCGGGGTGTCCGTGGAAAACACGTTCCCCACTTTGCGGATCATCCCGGCCGGGTCGTACCACGGCGTAATGCGCTCCGTGTATGTCTTCGGGTATTCCCGGCTCGGGGCGGGGTCGCCCGCGACGGCGGGCAACACCGAGACGCACAAGGCCGCCCCCGTCAGCAGACGGGTGCGGAGGCCGGTGATGGGAAATCGCAGTTTCAAGTCGTCTCGATGTTCTCGATGAAAACCCAATCACCCGACGGCTGACGCCGCTCGGCTCACTCCATTCACCTTGTCACCTTGTCACCCGGTCACCTTGTCACCTTGTCACCGTTTGCCCCGGCCGAAGGGCGACTGTTGCTGGCCGCGGCCGCCTTGCTGTTGGCCGGCGCCGAAATAGCCCATCGTGTTGTAAAAGCCGACCGGGTGGCCGCTCGGCGACACCACGCGGGCGGCGTTCGGGTCGTCGGCCAAGTCGGCCAGCGTGTCCACGATGGGGAAGAACGTCTGCCGAACGCCCGAGTTCCCCTGGTTGAACATCCCCGTGAACCCGAACGGCGACGGCCCGCCGCGCACGCCGTAGTAGTAGTTCACCGCGTTATTCGACCCCCGC
>JAYUGD010000220.1:0-6313 GCA_043767785.1 Zavarzinella sp.
CGTGAAAGGGGTAGGACTCACGTCCCCCGCTCGCCTTGTTTTAACCAGGGCATTCCTCTGGGATCGGCGGGGGCGAAGAGGTACACTGCTCACTGACGACTGTCGGACTCCCTGAGAACATGCCATGTCCACCACGCCCGGCGGCCGGCCGCGACGACGCGGCGGGGTCACTCGCCGCGAGACGATCAAGGCCGGCGCGTTGTCCGTCTTGGGCGGCGGGTTCACGCTGGACAATTTGCTGCGCGCGGAGGCGGCGCGCCCCGCCGGCCGGCGGCCCGGCAAGGCGAAGAGCGTCATCCTCTTGTTCTTGGGGGGCGGGGCGGCCACCCAGGACATGTGGGACATGAAGCCCGACGCGCCGGACGGCATCCGCGGCGAATTCAAACCCGTCGCCACGACGGCGCCCGGCGTCCGGATCTGCGAACATCTGCCGAAGACCGCCGCGTGGATGCACAAAATCGCCGTCGTCCGCACGGTGAACCACAAGGCCGGCTGTCACAACTTCCTGCCCGCCTACACCGGCCACGCGCTGCCGGGATCGATCGCCCCCGGCCCCAACGACCACCCGAGCATCGGCTCGGTGTGCGAGTATTTGCGCCAGAAGGAGGCGCCGGCGGGCGGGGCCGCCGCCGGGCTTTCCGATTACTACTACATGCCGTTCTACTTGGGCTGGGGCACGACCACCCGGCGCAGCG
Organism: Zavarzinella sp.; assembly: GCA_043767785.1. GTDB lineage: Bacteria > Planctomycetota > Planctomycetia > Gemmatales > Gemmataceae > Zavarzinella. The sequence goes on from JAYUGD010000220.1 coordinate 696, forward strand.
GCCCGTACGCGGGCGTCCTCGGGGCGGGGTGCGACCCGCTGTTTACCGAGTGCGTCCCGCACGGCGACCCGGGCGCGCGCGCCCGCTCCGGCTATCAGCCCGTCCCCGTCCGCGGCCAGCCGATCTTGTCGAACAGCGTCCTCGGCGCCGATGTCACGGCCGACCGCTTGACCGCGCGGGGCGACTTGTTGCGGGCGATGGACGGCCAACTTAATCTCGCGGCGGGACAACCGGCGTTGGCCGGCCACGACCGCAGCCGGCAGCGCGCCTTCAACGTGCTTGCCTCGGCGACCATGCGGGAGCCGTTCGACTTGGACCGGGTCGATCCGAAGGAGCGAGACCGCTACGGGCGCACGCTGTTCGGGGAGAGCACGCTGATCGCCCGGCGGCTCGTGGGGGCCGGCGTGCGCTTCGTGAACGTGACGTGGGACGGCGTGGAGCGCGTCTACCTCGACGTCAACGCCTGGGACACGCACGACCACGGCTTCGCCACGCTCAAGGGGAATCACCTCCCCGCGTTCGACCAGACGTACTCGGCCTTGCTGGCGGACTTGGACCGCACGGGCCTGCTGGACGAGACGCTGGTCGTGGTGATGAGCGAGATGGGGAGGACGCCAAAAGTCGTTGGCCAAGGGGGCCGCGACCACTGGACGTATTGCTATTCCGCGGTCTTCGCCGGAGCCGGCATCAAGGGCGGGACGCTGTGCGGGGCGTCGGATTCGCAAGCGGCCTACGTCAAGGACCGCCCGGTCAGCCCCGCCGACATTTGCGCGACGATCTACCACTGTCTGGGCATCGACCCGGACATGCCCATCTTCGACCGGGCCGGCCGGCCCACGCCGGCGGCCCACGGCGGCCAGCCTGTCCGCGAGATTCTTGTTTGATGCGGCTCCGACGGCGCAACGACCGGGGTGATGACGCGCGAGGCGTTCTTCTGGTCGAAGTCCTTGGGCGAACGAAGGGAGCCAGTCTCGCGGCGGCCCGTCTTCCGGCGGCGCGTCTCCCGTCGGCGCCGGCTTGAGCCGGCGGGAACCCGGCGCGCACGGGAGACCAGCGGGCGTGTTTTCGAAGCCCGCCGATAAGGGGAATGTTTCCCTGCCTTCTGGGTGAACGCTGTTCGCCCACGGGGTCGGGCCTCGAAGACTCGGCCCTTTTGGTTTCGGCGGGCGTGAGGCGTCACGGCCCCTGAAGGGACCGCCTACGGAAAATGGCCGTCGCCCGAGTGGGGCGATGACTGGCAACAGTCATGAACACGGCGCGCCAGCCATGCGAGGCCATCACCCCGCCACTTACGCCGAGGCCGCTTCCTTCGGCGGCCCTTCCCGATCAGCCTTCACGAAGGCGTAGGCCGCCCGAAGCAAGTCAGTGAGTTCGGCGATTTGTACGTGGCTTTCGAGATTAATCGAGACCCAACCGCTTTGTGCCGTCACGGGACGGCCGCCGGACAACTCAGTGGCTTGCTCTACCGGCAGCGGCACCCAGATGCAGGGGATTTTGCGGTCGAGGTAGAGGCGAACAAACACCCACGTCCGGCGGTCGGCCAAATGGACCTTGAAGTAAGCGACCGAGTCCTCGTAGGCGATGGGCCGTTCCGCACCCAAGAGCTTCTTGATAATCTCGAAGGAGTCCAGTTCTTCTTGCGTAGTCACGATCTTGCCCGGCTCCGACTTTGACTCAGCGCCCGCCGCGCCCGTTGTGGTCGGTGGGTTGTTCAAGGCCGCCGTCAGCATCCGTTGCCGGGCCCATTCGTTCAGGGCGCTGGCGACGACGGGCTTCCAACTCTCCACGACGGCTTGGGTCAGGTTGCGGGTCTCCAAGTTCTGGATGGCCAGCTTGGCGAATTCCGAGGACGGTTCCAGCAGGCGGGCAAGCTCTACGACCAACAGGTTTTGAGCGCGTTGCCGTTGGGCCAGCGCGCGGATCAGTTCCGCGTTGAACTGGACTTTGTGCAGCAGGGTAATCACGTCGTACGGCGGCGGCTCTTCGGAGAACACGTCCCACTTGGCGAACGGCTCCCGGTCCATCACGTTCGAGTTCACCACGTCCGTAAAGAAGCGCCATTGCGCCCCGTTGGTCAGGATGCCGAGCTTGACCGTCGGCTCCTTGGCGAAGTAGTCGGCGAGTTGCTCGTCGAAGCCTGAGAGCTTGCGGCCGACTTCCTTGGCCTCGACGAAGAACGCGAAGGCCCCGTTGTTGAGGAACGCCCAGTCGATGGGCTTCGTTGACCGCTCTTTGCCGAAGTCGGCCTTGTACTCTGGGACGCACTCCCGCGGGTCGGTCAGGTCGTACCCGAGCATCGTGAAGAAGGGGCCGATCAGGCTTTGCTTGGTCGCCTGCTCGTTCCCGCGGACGTGGTCGGCGAGTTCCTTGACGCGCTTAACGTAGGCTTCAATGACCTCTTTGAGGTTAGACATGGGCTGTAGGCTCCGAGTCGCGTGGCGTGTGTGCAAATCTGTTGTTAGTTAAAACCACTCCAACTCTGCTTTCCAGCAAAATCTCGGAATTTACTCCTTTCCTACAGAAAATGTCTTGAAGTGATTGCAACACCTTTTGCCAGTCGTCTCATGCCGAGTGATGCGGATTACCTGTGAAAAGGATCGCGTCAGAACTGACTGCGTAACGTTCCCGTTTCACTCCGCCGGCAACAGCCTTTTGATCGCCTCGCGGATGAGCTTCAGCACCGTCCGGCCGGCGCGGACCGTCAGGAGGTCCGACGGTGTGAACGCCCAGTCCAGCGGGCTGTGCAGGGTGCCGGTGTCGTCTTCCCACGGGTATTCGCAATTGTCCGGCCGCTTTCCGTTCGCGTTCACCGCGGGCGAGAGGAGTTCAATTTCTTTCGCGAGCCGGGTGGCGAGTTTGATGGCCGCGGTTGATTGAGGGCCGGTGAAATTGAGGGCAATCGCGGTTTGCTTGAGAATGACGGGGAGCGTCTTGGCGACGTAGGCGTGGCTCGTCTGCACGCCCGCCGGGTCGGCGCCCGTGCCGCAGAGGTGCGCTTTGGCCAGTTTCTCGCAGGCCATCTGGAGCAATTGCAGCCGATGACATTGCTCGGCAACTTCGGCCTGCAATGTTTGGAACAGGTTAAAGTCGGCGTTCGCCTGCCGGGCGTAGCCGCCGGACCATTCCGCGGCGGTGGCCATTACTCGGCCACACCAACGGCGACAGGCCGCTCGAACAGCTCGCCGACCCGCCAGTTCCGCGGGAGCGACAATTCGTTTTGCTGAATTTGTAGGAATTCGCTCGGCGTCACCTCGACGATGACGGACGGGTAGTCAATGCCGGCCGCCGGCGCGGGGGCGAAGTGCAGTGGCGTCACGCCGGTGGGGATGGTCGCGGGGTTGACTTCCAGCAGCTTGATCGGCTCCCGCTCGTTGGCTTCCGCCTCGGCGGACCCGGTCAGCCGAAAGATGCCGGTCAGCCCCGCTTCTACCTCGTAATGCTTCCGGGCCAAGTGCCGCGCGGCCTCATCTTTGGTCGGCATGATCCCCCTCCGTATTCAACGACTGGTCCCAGCAAATCTTACCGCCGCCCGCTAGGATGTGCAACGCGGCCGCGGAACTCATCACAACCGGATAGTCCCGCCGCCGTCCACCCGCTATCCCAAAGCAGTCGGTTTCGGGAGATTTCGCCGAATCGGTCGCGCGCACTGGCAGAGTGGCTGGCAGACCTTCACAATTGGGCAAGAATGGCGCGATTGACGCCGAGAATCATGCCTTTTTGCGTCCGCGACGATCTTTTGATTCACTTCGTTGCAACGACCGGGGCGATGACCCGTGAGGCGTTCTTCCTGTCGAAGTAGACCGTGTTCTTGGCGACGACCGTTTTCGCGGGCGGTTCGATGGTCAGCGGTTCGCCGGTGTTGGGGTTGGTCTCGTAGAACGGCGCTCCGGTGCTGGCGACGGTGACGCGGATGCGGTGGCCCTTGTTGAAGACTTGACTCATCCAGCCGACGTCGAACGCCACTTTGTAAATCTTCCCCTCCTCCATCATCACTTCCTTCTCGTAGCCGTCCCGATACCTGGCCCGGCGAATGTAATCGGCAATGAGCATGGAGCGGCCGTCGGGGTACACGTCGCAGACGCGGACGATGAAGTCGGTGTCCTTCGCCGTCGAGGAGACCCACAACTCGGCTTGCACCTTGCCCGTCCACTCGACGGGGGCGGTCAAGACGTCCGTGGTGAATGTCCGCACTTCGGGCTGCTTCTCGAAGTCGCGGGCGTCCTTGGCGCCGGGGAACGGCGGGCCGGGGATCTTGGCGGGGTTCACCGGGTCGGCGAGAATCGTCGTGGAAGCCGTCTCCTCCGCGGGGGCGGCCGTGTTCAGTTTGCCTTCGGGGTGCAGATAGAACGGTGTCGCCGTCGCGGGGATGGGCCAATCCTTCGCGGTGCGCCATTCGTTGCCGGGCGTGTCCTTTTCGCCGACGGCCCCCATCGCGTAGTAGCGAACGGTCGGCTCGCGCTCCACGCCGTTGTCGATGCCCTTCAGGTAATGGTCGAACCACTTGATGGCGTGGGCGTCGAGGTCGAATTTGGCGTTCTCGGGGAAGGTCATCTCGTTGGTCTTGTTCGTGTCCTTGACGCGGCCGTGCAGCCACGGGCCGATCAGCAATTGTTGCTTGCCGCGCGACTCCGGGCCGCCTTTGTGCTGGCGGCCGATGTAACTGTCCACGGAGCCGACGCACATGAAGTCGAACCAGCTCCCGACGGTGAAACACGGGACGTTCATCTTGTCGAAGTGCTTGGTGCAGTCCTCGGCGGCCCAGTAGTCGTCGTAGGTCGGGTGGGCGAACCACTCCTGCATCAGCCGCTGATTGTCCTTCGGGTCACGGCAGACGGCGCCCATGCCCTTGAAGCGGATCGGCCGCGTCGCCCCGCCGATGCGGTAGCCCTCGTGGTACAGGCTCAGGCCCGTGTCGATCATGTACTGGCAGACGAGGTGCGGCGGCTGCGTGACGGCCAAAAAGTTCTGGGCGAAGCCCGCCTGCGAGCTGCCCAACGTGCCGACCTTGCCCGCGGACCACTCCTGCTTCGCCAGCCATTCGACCGTGTCGTACCCGTCTTTCAGATCGCCCCACCCGAGCGCCCGGTAGCCGACCCACGTTCCTTCGGACTGGTACGCCCCGCGGAAATTCTCGACGCACACGACGTAGCCCGGTGCCGCCAACTTGGCGAACGACTTGCGTGTCTCGGCCCCGCGAAGGTCCGCGTACCGCTGCTCGTAAATCACTGGCCACGGGCCTTTGCCTTCCGGGAAGTACAAGTAGGCCGAGAGTTTTTTGCCGTCCCGCATCGGGATCATCACGTGCTTCTCGGTGACCTTCCCGAAATCAACCGGCGGCGGGTCGGCGGCGAGGGCGGTCTGAACGGAGAAGAAGGTGATCGCCACCGCGAACAACAGTCTCGGCATCGGTGCGTCTCGAAAGGGGCATGGAATCGTCATGGCGACGATTGTGCCGCGCGGGGCGGCGGGATGCAAGTTGTTTACCTCACCCCCTAGCCCCCTCTCCGAAACGGAGAGGGGGAATCGGAAGATCTGGAGTGATAGCCCGCTGCGCAAGCAAGGGGCGGTGACAATCGCAGTCCCTTGCTTGCGCAGCGGGCTATCACTGGCTTCTATTC
>JAYUGD010000221.1:0-6308 GCA_043767785.1 Zavarzinella sp.
CAAATCTGTCTTCTAGGCGTCCTTGGCGTCTTGGCGGCAATATGGTTTTAAGAAAACAACTCGTCAATCGGCTTCCCGCTCGGCAGCACGCGGATCGGCCGGCCGTTGTTCATGTAGTCGGCGTTCACGTCCACGCCCAAGTGCCGGTAGATCGTGGCCAGCACGTCTTGCGGCGTCTTCGGGTTGGTCTTGGGGAAAGCGGCCTTCTCGTCGGAAGCGCCCACCACGGTGCCGCCGCGGATGCCGCCGCCGTATACGGCCGCGCTAAACACGCCGGGGTAGTGGTCGCGGCCGGCGTCGTTGTTCACTTTCGGCGTGCGGCCGAACTCGCCCCACGCCAGAACCATCGTCGTGTCGGCGAGGCCGCGGACTTCCAAGTCTTCGATGAGGGCGGTGTACGCCTTGTCCCAGCGGGCGAGGAAGCCGTTCTTCAACGACTCAAAGCCCTTCACATGCGTGTCCCACCAGCGCACATCGACCGTGACCAAGCGAACGCCGGCTTCCACCAAGCGGCGGGCCAGCAGGATGCGCTGACTCCACGCCGGGCAGCCGCAGCGGTTGGCCGCCCCCGGGTCGAACGCGGGCATGAAGCCGTACCGCTCGCGGACGGCCATCGGCTCGCGGTCGAGGTCGAAGGCGTCGCGGGCCTTGGCCGAGGTCAGGATGTCCCACGCCTTGCGCTGGTGGCCGTCCATCGCGTCGAACTGGCCGCTGCCGTCCACGTCGCGCCGCAGGGCGTCGAAGTTCTTCAGCAGGCCCTTGCGGTCGCCGACTTGGTTGAGGGTGACGCCGACGGGGAGTTCAAAGTTGGGCACCTTGAACGGGCCCGTGTTCGCCGGGTCGGCCTGCGTCTCGAACGGCTTGTGGGCGACGCCCAAGTAGGCCGGGCCAGTGCCGGGCAGACTTCGCGGAATCACCACATATGGAGGCATGTCCGGCACGGTGTGGCCGAGTTGTTTGGAGACGACGGAGCCGCAACTGGGGTGGATGTTCTCGTCCGGCGTCGGGCCGGAGTTGTAGCCGGTGAAGCAAATCTGGTCGCCGGTCGAGTGCCCGGCGTCGTGGTGGAACAGACTGCGGATGAGCGCGTACTTGTTCATCGCCTTGGCGGACATCGGCAACAAGTCCGTCATGCGGACGCCGCCGACCGACGTGGGAATCGACCCGAACTCGCCGCGGAAGTCGGCCGGGGCGTCCGGCTTCGGGTCCCACATGTCGAGTTGAGAAGGCCCGCCACGCATCCAAAGGATGATGACCGACGTGGGCCGCTTCTGGCTGCTCGGGGTGACCGCGTCCGCACGGCACAAGTCGGCGAGGCTCAGGCCCATCGAGCCAAGCACGCCGGCCCGGACGAAGCTCCGGCGGTCGGGCTGGCGAAGCTGGGTGGCGAAGTCGGTACAAGTCCGCGAACGGGGCATGTGCGATCCCCAAACTGAGAGAGTGGCCAGAACGCCACGGTAGGCAGGTAGTTAGAATGTACCACGAAACATCGTCGGAATCCAGCAGGATTCTTCATGAGAGACACTTATTTCGCGTGTGATTTCAGCCATCCGGCCATGCGCTCGAACCCATCCGCCGTGGAAACGCCCGGCGAGTAGCCGAAATCCCGCTTGGCCGCCAACAGGTCAAACCAGTGACTGGTCGAGAGTTGCCGCGCGACGAACCGCGTCATCGGCGGCTCGGCTTTGCGCCCCGTGAGCTTGTAAGCCGATTCGAGGACCGCCCCGGCCGCGTAGGCCAAGCGCGCGGAAATCGTCTTGGTTACGGGATGCAGGCCAGCCGTCGTCAGTACGCGGTTGATAAAGTCCCACAGCGGTTCCGGTTCGCCTTGGGAGAGGAAATACGCCTTGCCTGCCAGCGGGGAGCCGTGGGCTAATTTCTCGGCGGCTTGAACGTGGGCCGTCGCCGCGTTGTCCACATACGTCGTATCGACCAGTTTTGACGCGTGGCCGATGCGGCGAAGTTTGCCGGCCTTGGCCCGCTCGATGAGTCGCGGGATCAGGTGCGGGTCGTCCGGCCCCCAGATCAAATGCGGCCGAAGCGAGACGGTGGCCAACGTCGGCGAGTTGGCCGCCATCACTTCTTGCTCGGCGAGTGCTTTCGTGTGCGGATAATGGGCGAGAAACGTCGCGGGGTAGGGGGCGCGTTCGTCGATCCCCTCTTGGTCTTCCCCGGCGAAGGTCACGCTGGGCGAACTCGTGAAGACGAGTTTGGGGACGCCCGCCGACCGGCAAGCGGCCAAGACGTTCCGCGTGCCGATGACGTTGGTGGCGAAATAGTCCCGCCACGGCCCCCACACGCCCGCCTTGGCCGCGACGTGGAATACGAGGTCACACCCGCCGGCCGCTTTTTGAATTGCCAGCAGATCCGTCAAGTCGCCGGAACGCTGTTCGACGCCGAGGGCATCCAGTTTCGCGTAGCGTTGCCGCGAGTAACTGCGGACGGCGTACCCACGTTCCCGCAACAGTTTGACGACGGCGAAGCCAAGGAACCCGCCGCCGCCGGTGACGAGGGCAGTCATCACTCTCTCCACGTCATTTGGTCATCAACCCATTCGGCCAGCTTCTCACGGAAAATCTTCGCATTGTGCCGGATATCGACGGGGAATTTCGGGTGCAATAAAAACGAGCTGATGTCTTTGGTGTGCTCAAAGCGCATCGCCAGTAAACGCAATTCTTGCTCGATCCTAGGCCATTCGCTCGGTGATACAGTTGGTTCTAGCTCCACGCATATATAAGGAAGGATAATTTCGAGCAGTTCCCGCCCGACCAGCGCCGTGCGGAACACGTCCGGGTGCGTATTGAAGACGGCCTCCACAGGAATGGTGTAAAGCGTCTGGGCGTATGTGATGACTCGTTGAGACTTGCGGCCGCAGAACCAGAGGCGGCCGACTTCATCGAGGTAGCCGAGGTCGCCCATCCGGTGCCAAAGCGTTCCGGCCGAGTCTTTCATTTTTGCCAGCCGCGTCGCTTCCTGCCTCCCGACGTACCGTTTTGTCACGACCGGGCCGCTAACGGTGATTTCGCCGATCTCTCCGACAGGTTCGCAGTCCCGATCCCGGAGCGACGGCATGATCCCATCGCAGATACGAATGATTCGAACTTGCATGCCGGGCGCGGGAAAGCCGACGCACACCCCTTTCCCGATGTCTGTCTTGGCCCGAGTCTCGTTGAGGATCATGTCGCTGCCGATGTTGGCGACCGGCAGAGCCTCCGTCGCCCCGTACGGGGTGAAGACTTGGACGCCGGGGTTCAGCGTCTTCGTGAACTGCTCGATCACGCTGGCAGGGACCGGAGCGCCCGCCGAAATCACGCGGCGCACGGTCGGCAATTTCACATCATGTTCCGCCGCATACCGCCCGACGCGATTGATGAGAGCTGGTGAACCGAACATGTTGGTCACATGGAAATGATGCACGGCCGCGATGATTTTCCTCGCGTCCACCTCCGCCGGTTTGCGCGGGTCCATCTCGGGAATGATGGCTGTCATGCCCAGCGCCGGGGCGAAAAGGGCGAACAGTGGGAAAGTGCAAAGGTCTATCTCGCCCGGTTCGATGCCATACAACGCTTTCAGCGACTCCACTTGGGCCGCGAAGTTCCCATGCCTGTAGAAGACCCCCTTCGCCACCCCAGTGCTGCCGCTGGTGAAGAGAACCGCTGCGGCGTCGCCCGCGTCGGAATCGAACGCTGGGAGCGGCCCCAACTTTTTTCCGACAGTCCTGAGCTTTGCCAACGAATGTCGCCCGCCGAAGCAACGCGAACCCGTGGTCACGGTGAAGAGAATCGACTTCTTGGCCCACCGGAGCAGCCGCCGGGCAACGTGTGCCTTCGGGACGCCGATAAATGCGGCAGGTCTGGCTTCGCCGAGGCACTTTCCGAGGTTACGAACACCCATGCCCGGATCGATCAACACCGGGACGATGTTGGCCTTGAATAACGCGAAGGTGAGCGAAAAAAAGTCAAGCGACGGCGGGACCATCAAAGCCGTGTACACGCCACGGGGAATTCCTAAGGACCGCAACCCTTGGGCGATGTGCCCGCTATCCTCGTCCAACTCACGAAACGTCATTTGAACTGTGCGGACGGAGCCGTCGGCGGCGAAGCGGGGGAGGATGACGGCCGGGCGGTCCGGCTCGCGGGCGGCCATCAGTGAGAGGTGCGCGGCGACGTTGACCGGGGGGGCGGTCATGGATGGCGGTCCATGAATTGCGACACGAGCGGCAAGATTTCCGCGGCCCCGTCTTCCAAAATGTAGTGCCCGCAGTCCGGGAAGCGGCGGACATCCGCGTGCGGCATGCGGCGCTCCCACTCCGCGAGGAAGTGCCGGTCGAACACGAAGTCCTTCATCCCCCAGCAGATCAGTGTCGGCGTCTGGCGGTAGCGGTCCAACGACTCGCCGACGGCCTTCACAATGTCGTACCCCTCGTCGCCCGGCTTCAGCGGGATCGTCTGCACGAACTTCACGACCGAGGTGCGGTCTTCCACCTTCTCGTAAGGCTTCACGTACCACTCGCGCACCTCGGCCGGCAGCGGCCCGCGCTTCACGCCGACGTTGGCCGCGTGCCGGACGAAGGCGTTGTGCCGGCGGATCAGCCACGCCCCGAACCGCGTGTTGCGGCCGAGCCACAGGCGCCACGGGAACGGCTTCGATTGGGGGAGCGGAAAGCCGCCGGTGTTGAAGATCACCAGCCGTTTGATGGGGATGTTGTTTTCCATCGCCCACGCCAAGCCGATCATGCCGCCCCAGTCGTGGACGACCAGCGTCACCGGCTCGGTGATTTCCAACGACTTCATCAGGGCGGTCAGGTCGTCCACGCGGTCGCGCAGGCGGTAGCCGTACTCCCCGGCAGTCGGCTTATCGGACAAGCCGCAGCCGATGTGGTCCGGGACGATGCACCGGAACCGCGGTGACAGCACGGAGACGAGGTTCCGGTAGTAGTAGGACCACGTCGGGTTGCCGTGGACCATCAGCGCCGGCTCGCCGGCGCCGACGTCCAAGTAGTGCTGGCGGAGGCCGCCGCGGTCGATGAAGTGGGAGAGGAACGGGTACGGATTTTTCACCACCGAAGCCCCAGCATCATGCAGTTCAGGCCGCTGCCGATCCCCATGAACCCCACTTGGTCGCCTGGCTTGAGGTGGCCCCGCTCCTCGGCGAGGGCGGCCGTCAACGGCACGGACACCGTCCCGATGTTGCCGAGGAATTCGAACGTCGAAAAGTCCTTGCCGGGCGCGATGCCCAGCGTCTTCATGATCGTGTCGCGGTGCATCGTGCCGACTTGGTGGCAGATCACCTTGTCCATCGTCTCCCGCGCCCAGCCGAGCTTGGTCAGGAACGACTCCCACGTCTTGAAGCCGAGGTCCACGCCGTACTTGAGGACCGACCCGGCGTCCGTGGACATGAACGGCGTCACGACGTGCCGCATGCCCTTGTCGATGGCCGACTTCAAAATGGACGCCGGCTCGGTGCTCATGATGCGGTCCACCGTCGGGGCGATGCTCTCCCAGCCCCACCGGCAAAGCTGGTGGTGCTGCGGGGCGTTCTTCTGCACCCCGCCGAGCAGTTGCCGCCGCCGTTCGCTGGACAGCTCCTCGTCCACGACCAAGACGGCCGCCGCCCCGGACCCGCCGGTGAGCGTCGCCAGCCCTTGGCGGAATGTGTCCATGTTTTTGTTGTAGACCATCTGGTCGATCATCACTTCGTTGATCTCGCGGGCCGTCTCGCAGGAGACGACCAGCCCCGCGCGGGCCTGGCCGAGCTGGATGCGGTTGGCCACTTCCACGATGCCGTTCATCATGCCGAGGCAGGCGTTGCTCAAGTCGTACACGGCCGCGTCAGACGAGATGCCGAGGTCCGAGGCGACCCGGCAGGCCGTCGCCGGCTCCAAGTTCTCTCGGCAGACGCCGGTGTACAGCAGCACGTCAATTTCCGACGGCTTGATGAAACTTTTGGCGAGGGCCTTTTTAGCCGCAAGGGTGGCGCCTTGGGACACCGGGAAGTTCTTCTCCCACCACCGGCGCTCGTTGATGCCGGTGAGCGTCTCCAGTTGGCCGTGGGCGATGTTCAGCGTCTTGTACATCGGCGCCAGACGGTGTTCCAGCTCCGCAGTGGATACAACCACCGGGGCCAGCTCGTAGCCGATGGATTCCAAGTAGACGCGGGAATATCGCATGGAGGTCCGGTGGGTGAATCTGGCGGGGGAGGGTGAAGCGCCTTTAGCCTTGCAGCGTGAAGTTCTTCATTTGGTAAATGATACGCCCGTCCACTCCCAAAAGCCCGTCACATTTTAACAGACGCGTCGAATCGTCAAT
>JAYUGD010000222.1:0-16402 GCA_043767785.1 Zavarzinella sp.
CAAGATACCGACGACACTCTCACTCCCACGCCTCGCCGCGGTACCACTTCGTCGTCTTCGCCAACCCCTCCTCGAAGCTCACGGCCGGCTCGTAGCCCAAAAACTTTCTGGTGCGCGAGATGTCGGCCTTGGAGTAGCGCACGTCGCCGGCGCGGGCGGGGCCGAGTTCGGGCGTGATAGCCGTGCCCAGCGTCTTGTTCAACTCTTCCACGAGGCGCAGGACCGTCACGCTGTTGCCGGTGCCGACGTTGAACACTTGGCCGGAGACGCCCGACGCACTCGCCGCCTTCATCAGCGCCTGCACGGCGTTCCCCACATAAGTAAAGTCCCGCGATTGCAGGCCGTCCCCGTGGACCACAGGCGTTTTCCCCTGGCTCAACATCGACGTGAAGATGGCGATCACCCCGGAGTACGGCGAGTCGGGCCGCTGGCGGGGGCCGAAGATGTTGAAGAAGCGCACGCGCACGGTCTCGAGGCCGTAGGTCGCGGCGAACGCCTGCATGTAGTATTCGCCCGCCAGTTTAGCCGCCGCGTAGGGCGACAGGGCGCACGGGACTTGGTCTTCCGTCTGGCCGTCGTCCGTCGTCGCCCCGCCGTACACGCTGGAACTGGCGGCGAACACCACTCGCTTCACCCCGGCCTTACGGGCTTCGTCCAGCACTTGCAGCGTGCCGGTCGCGCAGGCCGCGTGACTGACCAACGGCATCTCTACGCTGCGGGCCACGGACGCGAGGGCCGCGAGATGGTAAACGGACGTGGCCCCGGCGACGGCCTTCGCCACGGCGGCCGCGTCCAGGATGGACCCGGTGAGGAGTTCGACGCGACCGCCGTGCCGGGCGATGTTGTCCGCCTGCCCGGTGCTGAGGTCATCCAACACGCGGACGCGGTCGCCCCGCTTCACCAGGGCATCGACCAAGTGGGAGCCGATGAACCCGGCCCCGCCCGTTACCAACGACAACTCGCTCATGAAATCCTTTCCGCTTGGGTCACAGTTGATTCAATCAGCGCCGGGGGGACGCGGCAACCCGCCGGGCGTACACCAACGAAGACGGACGTGATCGACGGGGAAATTAGTGATGCCGGCACAGAAGATTGACGGGCTACAAATCAGTCAGGCCATCCGGGCCGAGGTCGCGCTCGGGGTGGGCCTGCTCGTCGCCGCCGGGAAGCGGCCGCCGGGGTTGGCGGCCGTCCTCGTGGGGGAGAACCCGGCGAGCGAAGTCTACGTCCGCAACAAGCGCAAGGCCTGCGAAGAGGCGGGCATGGCCAATTGGCTGCACCGGCTCCCGGCGACCGCGACGCAGGACGACCTGTTGAACTTGGTGGCCGGCCTCAACGCCGACCCGGCGGTTCACGGCATTCTGGTGCAGTTGCCGTTGCCCAAGCAGATCAGCGAGAAGGCGGTCATCACCGCCATCGACCCGGCGAAGGACGTGGACGCCTTTCACCCGCAAAACGTCGGCCTCTTGGCGGCCGGGCACCCGCGGTTCTTGCCGTGTACGCCGTTCGGCGTCCAACAAATGTTGGTGCGGTCCGGCATCCCGACGGCGGGCAAGAACGTCGTGATCATTGGCCGCAGTAACATCGTCGGCAAGCCGATGGCCCTCATCCTGATGCAGAAGCCGACGCCAGACTTTCCCGAGGCCGGAGACGCCACCGTGACCGTCGTCCACCGCGGCACCGCCGACCTCCCGGCCGTGTGCCGGACGGCGGATATCCTGATCGCGGCCGTCGGCGTGGCGAAATTCGTGACGGCCGACTTCGTAAAGCCCGGGGCGGCCGTCATCGACGTGGGGATCAACTCGGTGAACGGCAAGTTGTACGGCGACGTAGACGCCGAGGCCGTGGCCCCGGTCGCCGGGTGGCTGTCCCCGGTCCCCAAGGGCGTCGGGCCGATGACCATTGCCATGCTGTTGCAAAACACCCTCAAAAGCGCGATGATAGCCGGGTAAGCCGCTCTCCCCGGTTTCGGCGCCCCGTCGATCACCCCCGACCCCGTTACCCGCGCATGAACCTGAACCTCACGTCCGCGACCCGCATCGGCCTGAATGTGCTGGCCCTGCTGGGGGCCAGCCTCGCCCTGTACCTGGGCCAGTCCATCTTCATGCCACTGGTCATCGCGGCCTTGCTGGCCGTGATCCTGTGGCCAGCGGCGAGCTGGCTGCACCACCGCTGGAAGTTCCCGTGGTTCCTCGCGTGCGTCGCCAGCATCAGCCTGCTGGTCGTGGCGAACATCGGCATCTTTGCCGGGTTCGCCCTCGCCCTGCCGCAGACGATGAACGAGCTTCCCAACCCGCGCAACCCCGGCGACCTCCAGCGCGTCTACAAGAACGCCCGCGAGTCCGTCGGGGCGGTGTCCCCGGCCTACGTGGATCGCATCCTGCCGGAGAACGCGGAGGAGTCCACCGCCTACGCCTACACCACGAAGTTCTTCGAGGGGGGGTACATCACGGACACGGTGGTGAACCTGACCAAGATGGCGGCCAACTGGCTGTTCCACAGCATCATCATCCTGTTCATCCTGCTGTTCCTGCTGCTGGAGGGGGAGTTCTTGGCCGCCCGCATCAAGGGCATCTTCGGGGCCGACCGCGTCGCGCAGATGCAGGCGACGCGCATCCTGGCGGACGTGGGCAACGCCATCCGCTCTTATTTGGTGTGGCGCACCCTGGTGAACATCGGCCTCGGCCTGTTCCTCGGCGTCGTCTACTCCCTGCTCGACCTGCGGCAGCCGTGGACGTGGGCGCTGCTGACGGCCGTGCTGAATTACGTCCCGTACATCGGCCCGCTGATCGCCGGCGTCCCGCCGCTCATCGACGCCCTGATCCACACCAGCCCGCAGACGGCCCTGGTCATCCTGATCCTCTACATCATCGTCATCAACGTGGAAGGCTACCTGATTGTCCCGCTGGTGATGGGCCGGTCGATGGACTTGAACGCGACGACGGTGATGGTCGCCTGCCTGTACTGGGACTTGGTGTGGGGCACGCCCGGCCTGTTCCTCGCCATGCCGCTGATGGCCGGCATCCGCTCCGTGTGCATGCACGTCCCGGGCCTGCGCCCGTGGGGCGACCTGATGGGCACCGAGCACGGCTACGCCGCCTCCGACCAACAGGCCCGCCTCGCCGCCATGATTCAACAGCCCGTCAGCGCCAACGAGCCCACGGCGGTGATCGAGGAATTGACGGGCGGGAAGTGAGCCGGTCACGTCGACGATGGGCCGCGACCGTTTATCAAGGTCTTCGCGCGGGCGACGGCCGTTTACCTCACCCCCTAACCCCCTCTCCGAAACGGAGAGGGGGGACTGGTCGCGGACAACAGGCTTGGGCCGTTCGCCACGATGCAGACCCGCTTGCTCCCCCTCTCCGCTTCGGAGAGGGGGCCGGGGGGTGAGGTAAACGGCTGGCATCCGTTCGCGAATACCACTCTAGATCACCGCCGCCGCGCCGCCACCACGCGCGGCAACCCCGCCATGTCTTTGAACGACTTTATATTTTCCAAGCCGGCATTGGCGGCGAACAACGCCCGCACAGCCGCCTCTTGCTCGAAGCCGATCTCGACGATGACCATGCCGCCGGGGTTCAAGCGGTCGGCGGCGCCGGCGGCGATTTGCCGGTAGTAGGTCAGCCCGTCCGGGCCGCCGTCGAGGGCGAGGCGGGGTTCAAAGTCCTTCACGCTCTTGTCGAGGGTTTCCAGTTCCGCGTGCGTGATGTACGGCGGGTTGCTGGCGATCAGGTCGAACGTCTCCCCGGCCACCGGGTCGAACATCGACCCCTCGCGGAACTGGACACGGTCGCCGACGCCGTGCGTGGCGGCGTTCCCGCGGGCGATTTCCAAGGCGTCCCGGCTGACGTCGGTGGCCGTCACCGTCGCCCTCGTGTGCTGTTTGGCCAACGAAACCGCGATGGCGCCGGACCCCGTGCCGATGTCCAACACGGTTAAGGTGGCCAGCGACTTGAGGAACTTGCCGGCCTCCAACACCAGCAGTTCCGTTTCCGGGCGTGGGATTAAGACGGCCGGCGTGACCTGGAACGCCAGCGAGAAGAACTCGCGGTAGCCGACGAGGTAGGCGTTGGGCATCCCGTCGGCCCGCTTCTTAATCATGCCGCGAAAGCGGGTCTTCTGGTCTTCCGGCGGCTCCTCGGCGTGCCGGACGTACAAGTCGATCTTCTTGCACCCGAGCGCGTGGGCCAACAAAATCTGGGCTTCGAGCCGGGGGGACTCGACGCCTTTCTTGCGCAGAAAGTCCTCGGTCCACGTCAGCAACCGCTTGACCGTCCACGCTTCATCGGCCATGAGGACATCCTTTCCCAAATCAAAAACCATTTCACGCAATGCTCGCAAAGAGGCAAAGCTCGCAAAGAAATCAATACATGACGGCGTGACCGACCAATGCTCAACAATTCATATTTTTCTGATGTCTTCTTTGCGAGCTTTGCCTCTTTGCGAGCTTTGCGTGAAATGTCTTTCCGTTAAGCCAAGTTGGCCAGTCGTTGCTTCTTGTCCTCGGCCCGGAGGGTCTGGATCACGTCCGTCAGGTCGCCCATGATGATGGCGTCGAGCTTGTGGAGTGTCAGGCCGATGCGGTGGTCGGTCAGGCGGTTTTGCGGGAAGTTGTAAGTGCGGATGCGGTCGCTGCGCTCGCCGGAGCCGATCTGGCTTTTGCGGTTGTCGGCCCGCTCCTTGTGGGCCTTCGCCTGCTGCTGTTCAAACACGCGGGACCGCAGCACGCGCATCGCCTGCTCGCGGTTCTTGCGCTGGCTGCGCTCGTCCTGGCACTTCACTTCCACCTGGTCCGGCGTGCCGCGCTTGTACCACAGGCGGACGGCGCTTTCCGTCTTGTTGACGTGCTGGCCCCCGGCCCCGCCGGCCCGCATGGTCTCGACTTCGATGTCCTCGGGGTCGATGTCAATCTGCACTTCATCCGGCTCCGGCAGCACGGCCACGGTGGCGGCCGACGTTTGGATGCGCCCCTGCGTCTCCGTCTCCGGGACGCGCTGGACGCGGTGCCCGCCGGACTCGTACTTGAGGTGTTGGTATACGCCGTCGCCCTTGAGGCCGAAGACGGCTTCCTTGAAGCCGCCCGCCGTGCCGGGGCTGAAGTCGATCGGCTCCACCTGCCAGCCCTTCGTGCGGGCGTAGCGGGAGTACATTTCGAACAGGTCGCCGGCGAAGATGGCCGCCTCGTCCCCACCGGTCCCGGCCCGGATTTCCATGATGAGGGAGTCGAAGTCCTCGCCGTCATCGACGAGGAGCATGTCCTCGACTTTCGTCTTCAAGTCGTCTTGGGCCTGCCGCAGTGCGCGGACTTCCTCCTCGGCATACGCGCGCATTTCCGGGTCCGTCTCGGCGGCGGCCATCTCTTCCGCTTGGGCCAGATTCTTGCCGGCGGCCTCGTATTCCAGGTAGGGTTTGACGAGTTTGGCGAGCGAGGCGTGTTCCTTGGCGACGGCCGCGTACTTCGCCTGATGGACGGACACGTCCGGGTCCACCATCTGCGATTCCAACTCCCGGAACCGGGCCACTTTCTTGTCCAACGACGGCCACATGACAATGCTTTCCTGCGAACAGACGCGAAAGTGGCATTGTACGAGCCGGCGTCACACGTCGAGGAAGTAGAAGTTGTTCGCCAGCGGCGTGGGGGACGCCGTCAGATTGACGTTGAACGGGATCGTCGTCACGTCGGCGGCCGCGACGCGGACGCTGCCGGCGGCCGTGCGGAACTTGACGCCACTGATCCCGGCCGCGGTGTTCACGCCGGACAGGCGGACCGTGCCGAGCGTGTCGGCGACGACTTGGCCGCCGCTGAAGGCGTAGTTGTTCGGGTTGGCTGCGTCGCCGAGGGGCTTCGCGGTGACGGTGAACGCCCCGAGCTTGTACCCGGCCGGGGTGAACGTGCCGTTCAAGAACGGGTTGACGAACCCGCCGTCGGGCGTGTAGCCGACGAACAACCCACTCGTCCGGAACCGGGCGGCGGTGAATGACCCGACGTTGCCGTTCGGCACGGCGAACGTGGAGCCGGACACGTTGCCGGCGACCGTCACGGTCTTCAGCCCGAACGCCCCGGCCGTCCCGTCGTTGCCGGCCAGGGTGAGCATGGACGCGATGACGTCGCCGCTGAGGCCCAGAGAGGCGTTGCCGCGGACGGTCAGGGCGCCGACGTTCTTGGCGGCCAGCGACCAGAACACGACCCGGCCGGCCGTGACGGACCCGACGGCGCCGTCCACCTGCCACCCGCCGTTGTTGTTGGCCAAGTCCCCGCCGACGCGGACGGTCCCGACGGTCCCGGCCTCCAGGTTAGCCCGCAAGTCATATTTGGTGGTCAACGTCTTCAGATTGATGGCGTCGATTTCACCGAAGACGCTGCCGAAGGTCGCCGTCGTCAGGTCGGCCGTGTTCAGGTGGCCGTCGTAGACCCCGCCGACGGTCACGGCCTTCACGTCCTCGGCGGTCAGGTCGCCGGCCCAGTCCGTCTTGACGGCGACGCGGTCGACCGGCCCGTCGGACGACACGTTGCCGTAGAGGGCGTAGGCCGACAGCGTCCCGATGCCGACGGCGTTGACCTCGCCGCTGAAGCTCCCCGCCGCCGTCAGCGACGCGAGGCGGCCCGTCAAGTTCAATTGGGCGTTGTACGCATTGCGGAGCTTGACAACGGTGGATTTTTCCGGGGTGCGGCCGAGGGACATCGTCGCCCCGTACACGTCCCGCAGCGTCAGGGAGCCGACGGCTTCGGACGCCAGAAACGGGCCGACGAGGTCCGCCTTCGGGGCCGAGAACGACCCGAGGGAGCCGGTGACGCCGACGCGGTTGAGGACGATGCCCGCGTCCGACGCGTTGGCCGCCGTCGTGACCGTGAGTTTGGACGCCGCCGTCGTGTTCCGCAGGATCAGGTCGAGCGACGAGCGGGTGGGACTGGGGGCCGCCACGAGTTGGCCGGGGCCGGTGAGCTTGACGGTGTACTTGGTGCCGTCGAAGTCGTGCCCCGCGGCCACGTTGCCGATGGCCGCCGCCGCCGGGCTGATCGTCACCGCCGTCGGCGTGTACCCGGTGACCGTGACGGCGTCGCGGCCGGCGGTGAACGTCGTGCCGACCGGGGCGTTGGAGAACGTCCCCGCCAGCGAAGCGCCGCTGACGATCGGGTAGTTGAAGCCCGACTGTAGGCCATTGCCGAACAGGCCCTTCAAGGCGGCGAAGCCATTGATCTGCACGGCCCCCGCGGCGGCGACGCGGTCGGCGGGCGCTCCGGCGTCGATCTCCAGCGTCCCGCTTTCGAACGTCAATTGGCCGGAGACCGTCAGCGTCCCCGCGTGGCCGCGGCCGGCCGGGGACAGGATCCCCTCGCCGAACACGCGCAGGTCGCCGTTGACGTCCGCGTTCCACACGGCCTCCGGCCGGCCGAACCCGCCGGTCCCGTCCCCGACTTGGGCGTAGTCGGACACGCGGATCGTGGACGCCGCGTTGATCGTGCCGTCCCCGAGGATGAACCGGCCGAGCGGGCTTGCCGTCCCGATGGCCTTCTCCAGCACGGTGCGGGCGGCTTGGACGGTGACGGTCCCGCCGGTCCCGTAAATGTCCTCGGCGAAAGTGACCGTCCCGGCCAAGGCCGTCGCGGTGAGGGCTTGGCCCGCGCTGACGGCCGTGTTCACGGCCACGTCGCCGCCGGCGGTGAGTTGCACGGCGCCGGCGACCTGCACCAACCCGCCCGAGAGGGAGATGTCGCCGACGGTCGCGAGGGTCGAAGCCGCGGCGCCGGTGGAGACCCAGTGCAGCGCGCTGACGGAGATGCCCGAAGCGCCGATGATCTGCGTCCCGAACAGTTGCACGTCCGAGCTGGCCCCCAGCGTGACGGCCACGTTGTTGCCGAACGTCATGCGCACGTTGGTCAGGTCGATGTCGCCGTCGGTCGTTCCGACCGGGGTTTGCAGGGTGAAGGAGCGGGCCGCGGGGCCGAAGTATTCCAAGTCGTCCGCGGCGGAGTTCCGCGTCCACGTGATCTGGCCCAAGCCGCCGCTGCCCGTCAACGTCTTGATGGTCACGTGCCCCGCGACGAGCGCCGTCTCGATGTCGGCCACGTTCAAGGTGGCGCCGCTCGCGGCCGGGGTGTAGACGGTCAGGCCGCGGATCGACGTGTCGACGGCGACGCCGGTCGTGACGGCGTTCCCGTCGATCAGGAGGTTGTAGGCCGGGGTCAGGCGGGTTTCGAGTTCGGTGACGGCGAGGCGGCGACGCATGGGAAGTCTCAGTGTAAGGGGGCGGGCGGACCCCCAGACATGCCCGGCGGCGGCCGCGGCCCGCCACGAAATCTTTAATAAAAATCCGTGGCGGGGCGGGCCGCCGTCCGGGCATATCCCCTGTGCGGCTCGAACGCGGGTTGCGGCGCGCGGCGGGGGGCTTTAGCATGGACAAGACCACGTCACCCCGAGTCCGCCCATGCCGACCGACCATTCCGTCAGCCATTGGCTCCGGCAAGTCCAAGCGGGCGACCACGGCGGGATTCAACCGCTGTGGGACCGCTACTTCGCCCAACTGGTGCGGCTCGCCCGCGCGCGGCTCCGCGGCGTCGCGGCCGGCCACGCCGACGAGGAAGACGTGGCGGCCTCGGCGTTCGCCAGCTTTTGCCGGGCCGCCGAGGCCGGCCGGTTCCCGCAACTCGGGGACCGGGACGACCTGTGGCGGTTGCTGATCGTCATCACGGCCCGCAAGGCCGCCCGCGTCCTGCGCTCGGAGATGCGGGCCAAGCGGGGCGGCGGCCTGCGACGCGAAGACATTGAGCTGGAGTCCGTCGTCGGGGACGCGCCGTCCCCGGCGTTCGCCGCCCAGTGCGCCGACGAGTGCCGGGCCATGCTGGCCCTGTTGGGCGACGAGACGCTCGCCGCGGTGGCCGTGCAAAAGATGGAAGGGTACTCCGCCGCCGAGATCGCCGGGCGGTGCGACGTGGCCGTCCGCACGGTCGAGCGCAAGCTGCAATTGATCCGCCAGATTTGGGAAGCCGCCGAGGACCCATGAATTCGACCATCGCGCCCGCCCGAGCCGCCGAGATCGCCGCCGCCCGGCGGCTGGACGAGGCGTGCGACCGCTTCGAGGCGGCGTGGAAAGCGGCCGCCGCCGGCGGCCCGCGGCCGGCCGTCGCCGACTACTTGGCCGAATCGACCGGCGACACCGCCGACTTGCTCGCGGAACTCGACGCCATCGACCGGCACTATCGGCCGCGCGTCGGCGAGCCGGTGACGGTCGATTCCCGCTCGCAAGTCGCCACCATTTTGCACACGCCCGGCTCTGCCGCGCCGCCAGACGTCATCCCTCTGCCGACGGCCCCGCCGGGGTTCGTGCTGCTCGGCGAATTGGGCCGCGGCGGCATGGGCGTCGTCTACCTCGCCCGGCAGCCGCTGCTCGGCCGGGAGGTGGCCTTCAAGGTGTTGCGGGACGGCGACTACTCGTCCCCGGCCCGGCGGGCGCGCTTCCTGACGGAGGCCGAATCCGCGGCCGCCCTCAACCACCCCGGCATCGTGCAGGTGTACCAGTTCGGCACGCACGCCCGCCTGCCGTACATGGCCTTGGAATACTGCCCCGGCGGCTCGCTGGCCGACCGGCTGGCCAGCGGCCCGCTGTCGCCGCGGGCGGCGGCCGCCGTGGCGGAAGCGCTCGCCAACGCCGCGCAGGCGGCCCACGCCCGCGGCGTAATCCACCGCGACCTGAAGCCGGCCAACGTGTTGTACTCCGCAGCCGGCGCCCCCAAGATCGCCGACTTCGGCCTGGCCCGCTTCGCCGACGGCCCGGGGCTGACCGTCACCGGCGAGGTGATGGGCACCCCGGCGTACATGGCGCCGGAACAGGCCGAGGGGAAGCGCGTCACGGCCGCGGCCGACGTGTATTCCCTCGGGGCCATTCTGTACGAGTGCCTGACGGGCCGCCCGCCGTTCACCGGGGCCAACCCCGGCGAAATCCTGATGCGCGTCCTGCGGGACGAGCCGGCGGCCGCGAGTACGCTCACGCCCGGCGTCCCGCGCGACTTGGCGGTCATCTGCCACCAGTGCCTGCACAAGGAGCCGGCCCGGCGCTACGCCTCCGCGGCCGCCTTGGAAGCGGACCTGCGGGCGTTCCTCGACGGCCGGCCGGTCGCCGCCCGAAAAGTGTCGCGGGCCGAGCGGGTTTGGAAGTGGGCCAAGCGCTACCCGTTGGCGGCGGGGATGATCGTCGCCGTGTTCCTGACGCTGACCGCCGGGACGGCCGTCTCCGCGGTGTTCGCCGTGAAGGCCAACCGCCGGGCCGACGAAACGGCGATTGCCCGGGACCACGCGAACGCCCAAGCCGCCGCCGCCCGGGCCGCCGCCGTCCGCATGTTCCGCGACCGCGGCTTCCTGGCGTACAAGATGACCGACGGGCCGGAGGGCCTGCTCTGGAACGCCCACACGCTGGCCAACCTTCCGGCCGACGCCGCCGACGCGCGGGCCGAAATGCGGGCGCACGCCGGGGCGTGGGCCACGCACGCCTTGCCGCTGCGCCACGTGTTCCCGCACGGCGGCGAGATTCGGGCCGTTGCCGTCACCCGGGACGGCTCCCGGCTCGCCGTCGGCGGGGCCGACGGCGTCGCCCAAATCTACGACGCGGAGACGGGCGACCCGGTCGGCGCGAAGATGCCGCACGCCGACCGGGTGTGGTCGCTGGCCTTTACGCCGGACGGCAAGCGGCTCGTCACCGCCCACCAGCGCAACAAGGCCCGCGTGTGGGACGCCGCGACCGGGCTGCCGCTGTCGCCGGAGATGTGGGTTCCGTGGGAACCGGTGTTGGCCGTCCGCCCGGACGGGTCGGCGTTCGTCGCCGCCGGCGGGTCCGGGCCGGCCGTGGGCTTCAGCCTGAATGACTTTCAGCGCGTCCGGCCGGGGTGGGAAGTGGAGACGACGGACACCGTCCGATCGGTCGCCTTCTCGCCGGACGGGGCGACTGTGGCCCTCGGGATGAACTACGGCGACATCCGGTTCGTGGCGTGGCCGACGGCGAAGCCGGCGCGGGCGCCGCTGAAATTGTCCCCCAACCCGATCCTCGGCCTCGCCTACGCCGGGGACGGCAAGCGGCTGGCGGTCGCCGGGTGGCTGGGCGAGGCCGGCGTGTGGGACACGCGGTCCGGCCAACAGGTGTGGGCCGCCGCCCGCACCGCCGGCCAAGTCCTCTCCACGACCGTCACCGGCGACGGCCACGTCGTCTTCGGCGGCGGGGACGGCAGCGCCCGCCTCGCGGCCGCGGACGGCCAGTTCTGGCCGCTGCCACTGCGGAGCATCGGGCCGGTGCAGTCCGTGGCGGCGGACGCGGCAAACCGGTGGATTCTGACCGGCGGCCAAGACGGTTACGCCCGCCTCTGGGAGATGCGGCCCCACGCCTGGCGCGACGCCGGGCGCGTCGAGCGGACGACGGGGTTTTCACAGAGCGGCGCCGCGGAGCTGGTCGCGGGCTACGATTCGACCCGCGTCACCCGGCCGGGCCGCGCGCCCGTCGTCCTGCCGACCGGGCCGGTGACGGCCGGCGCCCTTTCCCCGGACGGCCGGACCGCCCTCGTCGTCACCGCGACGGGCAAGTGCCGGTTCTGGGACGTGGACACCGCCTCCCCGGCCGGCCCGGAAATCGACGGCAAGTTCCGGCCCTTGCACGTCCGGTTCAGCCCCGACGGCAAGCGGGCCATCGCGTGGGGGTGGACGACGCCCCTCCTGTTGCTCGACCCGGCCGGCGGCCGTGTCATCACTTCTCTCCGCGTCCGGGAAGAGACGCCGCCGTACCCGGTGGGCATGATCGGCGCCGCGTTCAGCGCCGACGGCCGGCGGGTGTTCGGCGCCGGGGCGCTCAACACCTTGCGGACGTGGGACGCCGCGGACGGCCGCTTGTTGCACGCCGTCTCGGACCAAGGGTTCGTCTACACCTTGGCGGCCGGGCCGGACCGGGTCGCGATGGGCTTGGCGTCCAATGAGGTGATTTTGGCCGACGCCGCCACGGGCCGACAGACCGGTGGCCCGCTGACACACCCCGGCATCGTGTGGGCGGTCGCCCTCGACGCGGACGACCGCCGGCTGTTGACTGCGTGTTACGATGGCATGGTGCGTTTGTGGGACACGGAGTCTGGCCGGCTCGTCGGCCGGCCGTGGGAAGGGCACACGCGCTACCCGGAGTGGGTCGCCTTCCACCCGTCGCGGCCGCTGGCGCTGTCGGCCGACAAGTTGGCCGTCCGCTGGTGGGACAACTCCGGCGGCAAGCCGCTCGGCCCGCCGATGACCGTCGCCCGGCAAATTACCGACGTCTCCTTCACCCCGGACGGCGCCGAGACCCTCGTCCTCGCCGGCAACGTGCTGCGCCGGATTCCCATGCCGCCGGCCTTGGCCGACGACCCCGCCGTCTTCCGGCAGTGGGTCGCCGTCCACTTCGGCCTGACGGTCACCGCGGAGAACGAGGGCGTGCCGCTGACGCCGGGCGACTGGTACGCCGAATGGCTGGAATGGCGGGCCGCCGGCCGGCCGGCGCCGTTCGCCGCCGATTGACCGGGCCGGCCCGGCGGCGGGCGGGGAGTCGCCACACCGCGGGGCAATTTCGGCCGTCTGCGATTGACCCCGTTGACGGCCACCGGTACATTCAAAAGTTATCCTTGCTTGCCTTCCCTGCTCAACCCCCCTGGATTCACCATGACCCGCAATTTCCGCTCCGCCGTGCGCCCGCGTCTGGCCGTCGAGACCCTCGAATCGCGTGACATCCCGTCCACGCTCACATGGAGCAACCGCGCCCAGACCACCGGCGTCGACTCGGACCGCTTCGCCGATGTCTTCGGCGCCAACGCCGAGACCGCCCGCAAGGTGGTCGATTCCGTCCTCACGACGTGGTCGAAAGTGCTGGTCACCTTGAACCAGCCGGGCGGCGGCAACGCCATGGCGTTCAAAGTCCAAATGGACGCCATCGGCACCAAGGGTTTTACCTCGTCGGCATCGACCACCATGTTTAACATGGGATACCCGACCGAAGGGCTGATCACCATCGGCCGCGGCGACGACATCAACGGGGACGGCACCGGGGACGGCGCCGGCTGGTTCGTCGACCCGACCCCGGACGACTCCGTTGAATTCACCAAGGTGCTGAATGCGTTCGCCGCCTCCCCCGTGGCGGGGAGTCCCGCCTTCGGGAAGACCGACATGTACAACTTCGTCAACTCCGAGATCGTCCACGCCCTCGGCCTGTTCCTCGCCCCGGCCAAACTCCAGAACCCGGTGGCCGGGACGCTCACGCCCCTGAACCAAACGGACCCGGAGTACGGCGTCGGCAAGCTGTTCGTGTTCGACGGCCCGAGCATCACCCTGCTGATGAGCAGCAACAACGGCGGGTCGTTGCCCCAAGGGCAGGACGTTGTGGAGGCCGTCCACACGGCCGGGCCGAAGGGGCCGACGACGCCGATCCCGTTCACCAGCAATTTCCGCGGCGCCGTCCAGTTGACCGGCGGCGTCGATTGCGGCAACGCCACGGACGACGACAGCAACCCGCGCGTCTTGGCCGCGGACAACATCGCCCTCCTGTTCAAGGACGCCTACGGGATGACCATCGCCCTGCCGTCCTCGCTCCCCAACGGGACGTTTCGGGCGCAACTGAACAAGACGACCGGCCAACTCACGGTGACTGGGGGCAACGGCGCCAGCAAGGACATGGTGAAGCTCGCCCGCAACGGCACCGACTTGGAAGTGACGGTGGACCCGTCCAACGACGGCCCGGTCCCGGCCGGGCTGGACGACAACGCGGACGGCAACGCCCCGCCGACGCTCACCAAGTTCTCGTTCCTCAACGTCACCTCGATTAAGGTGAACACGGGGGACGGGGAGGACATGATCGACGTGGACGCCACCGGCGGCGACCCGATTCCGACCGGCGGCATCTCGGAAGACGGCGGCGCCGGTTCCGACGTGGCCTCCTTCACCGGCAGCGGCATCTTCAACCTGATCGGCAACACGCTCAGCATCCCGGGGATGGGGACCGTGCGGTTGACCGGGGACGAGGAAGTGAACCTGACCGGCGGCGTCGGCGCCGACACGTTCAATATCCGGTCCTTCGGCGGCAGCGCCGTGATTGACGGGGATGACGGGAACGACACCTACAACGTCGCCCTCGTCGGGTCCGGGGCCGGATCGGTGACTCTCGACGATTCGGCCGGGGCGGACAAACTGGTCGTCACCGGCACGTCGAAGGCCGACAACATTACGGCGAACGACACCGGGCTGAAACTCGCGACCGGCGAGGCGATCGCCTTCGACGGCGCCGAACTGGAGACCGTGACGATCAACACTGGCTTGGGGAACGACTCGGTCGGCATTTCCGGCTTCCAAGTGACCACCTTGATCCGGGTCAACGGCGGGGCCGGCAACGACGCCCTCGACGCCACGGGCCTGCTGGGCAATGTGACCTTGGACGGCGGCTTCGGGGCCGACAGTTTGATCGGCGGGGACGGCAACGACCTGCTCCTCGGCGGCTTCGGGAACGACGCCTTGGACGGCGGGGCCGGCGACGACCGCGTAGACGGCGGGTACGGCAACGACGAGCTGACCGGCGGGGCCGGGCTGGACATCATCTTGGGCGGGTTCGGGAACGACCTCATCGACGCCCAAGACGGCGAGGCCGACCTGATCGACGGCGGGCTGGGGGTGAATTACTCACTGGTGGACGTCGGCGGTATTGACATCTTGAAGCGCAGCAGGAAGATCGTGTAAGGGTTCGGGCCGCGGTCCCGCGGCGAGTCTTCCATTGTGCCGGCCGCGCGGCGGCGGGGAACAGTCATCTGACGTTCTCCGCCGCCGTCTGTCATTTCCACCCCGTCGTCGCGGCCTCCCACTTCCGCCAGACCACACCGGGGGCGGAGTAATCCGGCCGCGGAAGGACGGCGCCGCGCCTATCCTCCCCTTCCCCGGCCGGCCCCGTATAATCTCCCCCGACGCCGCCCCGAGTCCCGCGCGAGGAATCCCGCCGCCCATGAGTGACGCCATCGACCCGTTGACGCCCAAGTACAAGCGCGTGCTGTTGAAGATGAGCGGCGAAGCCTTCGGCCACGGGGGGCAGAGCGGCATCAGCCTCACCGAGACGCTGGGCATCGCCGAGCAGATCAAGCGCATCGTCGGCCGCGGCGTGCAGCTCGCGGTCGTCGTCGGCGGGGGGAACATCCTGCGCGGGGCGCAGTTCTCCGCGAAAGGCGAAGTCATCAAGGAGACGACGGCCCACTACATGGGCATGTTGGCCACCATCATGAACGGCCTCGCCCTGCAAGAAGTCCTGGAGAGCATCGGCCTGCAAACTCGCCTGCAAACGGCCCTGCGGGTGGACAGCGTCAGCGAGTTCTTCATCCGCCGGCGGGCCATCCGGCACCTCGAAAAGGGCCGCGTGGTGATCCTCGCCGGCGGGACCGGCAACCCGCACGTGACCACGGACTCGGCCGCCGCCCTCCGCGGCGTCGAGTTGGAGGCCGACATCATCCTGAAGGCCACCCGCGTGGACGGCATCTACTCGGACGACCCGGAGAAGAACCCGCACGCCACCAAGTACGACCGCCTGACCTACGACCGCGTCATCAAGGAGGGCCTGAAAGTGATGGACGTGTCGGCCATCGCCCTGTGCGCGGACAAGAAGCTGCCGATCCTGGTGTTCAACTACAAGCAGGACGGCAACATCGAGAAGGCCATCGCCGGCCACCCGATCGGGACGCTGGTGATGGCGTAAAACAGAAAGCCCACGGACGGCCGTCCGCGGGCGTGACAATGACTCCCCAACTGCGAGACCCCACCATGACCCCCGACCAGGCGATCAAGGACAGCAAAGACCGGATGGAAAAGGCCCTCGACGTGCTCCGCAACGAGCTGAAAGGCCTGCGGACCGGGCGGGCGTCCCCGGCCCTGCTCGACGCCCTGCGCGTCGAGTACTACGGGCAGTTTACGCCGATCAAGCAACTGGCGTCCGTCAGCGCGCCGGAGGCCCAGCAGTTGATGATTAAGCCGTTCGACGCGGCCGCCCTCAAGGACATCGAGAAGGCCATCCGCGGCAG
Organism: Zavarzinella sp.; assembly: GCA_043767785.1. Lineage (GTDB taxonomy): Bacteria > Planctomycetota > Planctomycetia > Gemmatales > Gemmataceae > Zavarzinella. Next base: position 16,043 of record JAYUGD010000222.1, read on the forward strand.
CGACCTCGGCCTCGCCCCGGACAACGACGGCAAGGTGATCCGCCTCAAGATTCCGCCCATGTCCGGCGAGCAGCGCACCAAGCTCTCCAAGAAGGTGAAGGAACTGGCCGAGAACGCCAAGGTCGCCTGCCGGAATGTCCGCCGGGACACGAACAAGGCGGTCGAGACGGCCGAGAAGGAAAAGACCGTCCCCGAGGACGACGCCAAGAAGGCCAAGGAAAAGATTCAGGCGATCCTCAAGGAGTACGAGAACACCGTGGATGCGGTGGCCGCCGCCAAGTCCAAGGAAATCATGGACGTCTGACCCAAGAATGGGCCGGCGGTTGCGAACGACCTGATAACGTCCAAGCTCTGTCAAAA